>DUUG01000007.1 GCA_012841675.1 Clostridiales bacterium | reverse complement strand
CAATTTACCACAAGCCACGCCTCCGGTTCGACCTCGCAAGCGGCCAACATCATGGAAGCCGTCGAAGCCGGCAGCCGCCTGCTTTTAATCGACGAGGACAAAACCGCCACCAACTTTATGATCCGTGACAAGTCCATGCGCGACCTTGTGCAAAAGGAGCCTATCTGCCCCTTTACCGACCGGGCTAACGAGCTTTTTTCCGAAGCCGGCGTTTCCACCATCCTTGTCATCGGCGGAAGCGGCGAATACCTGACCGTGGCAAATCAGATTTATCTGATGGACGATTTTCGGATGCAAGATACCACCCAACAGGCAAGGCAAGTCTGCGCCCGGCATGGCATAAAGCCCAACCAACACCCCGAAAAGGCGCATTGGGAAAACCGCCGCAAGCTGGCCGGGCAGAACTTTACCTCCTACCCCGAAAATAGCGGCACCGAACGCCTCAAAGTGACAGAGCAAGGGTTTTTACTGTTCGGAAGCGAACAAGTGGACCTACGAGGGCTTGCGAACATTGCCACAACAGCGCAGCAAACGGCCCTTGCCTTTATCCTCCGCCATTGGGCTATTACCAATAATCAAGCGGTCATCGACCCGTACAAAGCGTTGGACGAGTTGTATTCCCTTATGATAAAAAAGGGCATAGACATGGTTTACTCCAGCTTTTTTACCGAATGTGACCGGTTTTTGGATTTGCCCCGGAAAATGGAGGTGCTTTTCGCGCTGTTCCGCATGCGTTGGGTTCGGTTTGGCAAGCAAAAAGACGATGCAGTAAATTCTTCATTGATTTCCAGTCAAACTATGGTAAAATAGGGGAAAGTGGGCAGGTGTACGGCCGTTGATGTGGCCGTGCACCTGCCCAGTAGAGCAAAACGTAAAGGAAAAGAGGGTGTCCAATGAAGAGAAAGTTTTGGCTGTTTGCTGCCTTGACCGCTACACTAGGCCTATCCGCCTGTCACCAAACGCCTCCGCCAGTGCCGGCTGCCACAACAACGGCGGAAACCACCGCAACTGAAGCGCCGGAAGCCCCCGCCGCTGACACAGTAGTTACCATTGACCTTGCCCAAACCGGCAAAGAAATCCATAACAAGCTCTCCGACATCAACATGTGGATGTTCCAGAGATCCTGGCTGGACACACCCCTTGGCTTCCCTTCCGACTTTTTTGCAAAAACCATGCCCTTTGTCCGCCGGGTACAGTTTATGCAGGCAACCGGCGGCAACAAAGAGCGAGACTTGTTTTTAGAGCCGGAAAACTTTGACGTTCTCGACGATTATAATTTTGAACCGCTGATAAAGGCCTGTGAAAACGCGCTCAATCAGGGAATCAAGCCCATGATTAAGACAGGAAACGTTCCCTTAAAATTTTCCTCCAACAACACAAGAGGCACGTTTGATGTCAACCTCTTCCCCCCCGACGATTACGACGAGTATTACAACTACATGCATGCCATGACCACAGCGCTGGTGGAACGGTTCGGCCTAGAGGAAGTGAAATCCTGGCGCTTTGGCGTGTTCACCGAATACGAAAATGCCGACTGGTTTGACGCCGGCGACAAACAATCCACCTTCGAAGCCTACTGCAAAATATACGACTACACCGCCGCGGCCATCGAAGCCGTTCTCGGCAAGGGAATTGACATCGGCGCTCACAGCATGTCGGTTATCGAGGGGCTTTGGGACGAGGAAGATTTCATCCGCCACTGCGCGGAAGGGATCAACTACTACACCGGTGAGAAAGGCTCTCCCCTAACCTATCTGGCTGTTTCTTTCTACGATGAAAACCCCAACGACAAGTATAAGGCCCTGCGGGATATGCCGGGCACTGTGGAAAAGGTTCGCTCTGCGGCTGTAAGCGCGGGGCTGACGGATTTGGAATACGGCATTGACGAAGGCCGCATTTTGTCCGGCAAAAAGGGCGCCGAACGGGCTGACCTTATGTCCCGCATTGTGGGGCAAACGTATCAAGCGGCTTACGATGCCCGGCTTCTTTTGCAAATGGTGGAACACGATATCGACTATTTCGCCTCTTGGGGCTATTCGACGGCTCCTCTTTGGGGCGGTGTGCCCTCGGTTTCCCTGCACACGGCCAACGAGTTTTACAAGCTGGTGGGCACAACCCGTGTTCATGCGGAAACCATCGTTAATACCCGGTTGAAACGGGCGGAAAACGATGCGCTGGCCACCATTTCCGAAAACGGCACGGCGCACATCATGGCCTACAACTTCGGCACCTTCCTTGGCTATGACGAAGCCCGTTCCTTTGCATTTCACATGGCGGGGCTGCAATATAACGGTAACCCGGCGCAGAAGGCAAAGCTGACCGTTACCGTGATTGACGACGACGCCAACTTCTTCGACGAATGGATGGCCGACTGCGAGGCAAACGGCATTACGGCGGAGGATTTCCACTGGTCGCCCGACAGCGCGCAAATTTCCGGCAATCTGCGAACAGACAAGGCAAGAGCCCTGTTTGAAGCCAATATGGATAAATATATGCAGGCCGCCGAGCTGATGTCCCAAATCGAGGAGGTACCCGTTGAAAACGGCGCCTTAACTCTGAATATTACCCTTCCTGCCCACGCCGTTGTTTTCTATACGATTGAACCTATTAGCTAAAGGTAGCCATCCATAGAGCGAGTTCGTGTCTGGCCATCCCACCCTGCCAAATGGCCTCCGGCATGGGCATGCTCGGCTATGAACATTTTAACCGGTTTAAGCTGTTTCTCCTGCCTAGGTTTTCCCTGCAGAGGAAGCTCTACCCCCTCGACTTCTTGTTCCGGGCTTCCAGCGGCTGTATCGGTGCGAGGAAGGGCTGCTCCCGAGAGTTTCCCATTGTCGCTTACAGGGCAGGCCATATGCCGTCACCGGCGTTGGCAGGGATAACAGCACCATAACGGGCGCTATAAGGGAGTGCCTCAACAAGCGCCATCCGCAAATAGACCCTTGCACAGCGGGATTAGATCATGTCCCCCCCAGGCACAAGCTCTTCCGGGGTATTGCCAGATGGATTATTTTTCACCTGTTATGCTCGCACGGAAAACCCCTAGCAAGTCGAAATTTGACTATTTTTAGGCACTTCTCCGTCAAGCAGGTTGCTTTACAGGGCAAAAAGTTTCCGTTTCGACATTTTATTTGCCGGAGTGCGACTGGTGATACAAAACATAGCAAAAAAGGAACGGTTCTTTTGGAACCGTTCCTTTTATTCTTCCTCTAAAAGCTTTACATCTTCTTTGGTGGGCGTAAATTTTGCCCAAAGGTCGGGCCTTTTAGCACGGGTTGCCAGCAATGCCTCTCTCCTGCGCCATTTCCGAATTTTTTCATGGTTTCCGGAAAGCAAAACCTCCGGCACGGCACGGCCGTTCCAGACTTCCGGCCGCGTAAAATGGGGATACTCCAAAAGCCCCGACCAGTGGCTTTCGTCGGTAAAACAGCTTTCGTCGGCCAACACACCGGGCAATAGCCGCCCCACCGAATCGGCCACCGCTAAAGCAGGGATTTCGCCCCCGGTCAGCACAAAATCGCCCAAAGAAATTTCCTCGTCGACACATTCGTCAATAAAGCGCTGGTCAATCCCCTCGTAATGGCCGCAGACTAAGATAAAATTGTCAAGGGTGGCAAGCCTTCGGGCCGTCTTTTGATTGTATACCTGCCCTTGGGCGCTTAGGTAGATGGTGTGTATATGTTCTTTCCCACGCATTTTGCAGACGGCTTTATGGGCCCTATAAAGGGGGTCCGCCTGCATGAGCATACCCATGCCGCCCCCGTAGGGCGCATCGTCGACCCTTGCCTGCTTGCTTAGGGTGTAGTCTCGGATTTGGTGGAAGTCGATGGAAAGATAGCCTTTTTTAATGCCGTTGCCGATAATGCTTTCGCCGAGCACGGCAGCCATACTATCGGGAAACAGGGTCAAAATATCAATCTGCAGCATCGTCGCCCATCCCTTCAATGGTTTTGACCACCATGCGCCCCTGCTCTAATTCAACGCTTAGAATAAATTCCGGCACGGCGGGGATCATAATCTCATTTTTCCCGTCGGACACAACGTAAACATCGTGGGCCGGGGGCTGAAGCACGTCGGTAATTTCCCCCAAAATCCGGTCAGTTCTCGTATCAAACACCGAAAGCCCTATTAAATCGGAGATAAAATAGGTGTTTTCCGGAAGTTTTTTATCGTTTTTATTAAAATACACCGTTTTTCCAATAAGAGGCATGGCCGCATCGACGGAATCAATCCCGGGCAACAGCATCAGAAGCATTCCCTTATGCACCCGCATTTTCGAAGGCTTGACGGGCTTGCTGTCCATATAAAAAACAGATAGCGACAAAAGAAATTCAGCGCTGTCCGTGACCGGGCGCAGCTTCACCTCGCCGCGCACCCCATGAGTCGTCACAATGGTGCCGGCAGGCAGTAATCGAGGCTCTGTCATGGCGGTTCCTCCTTAGTTAAGCGAATATGAGCCGACAGTTTATGGGAGAATAACGCTTCACAAATAAATTTTTATTTCCCGTGTTCCCCCAAATAAAAAGATAAGGCAGCGCAGAAGCAACCGCCCTATCTAGATTTGGCTGGCTTACCCGAGAATATCCACGGAAACGCGAAGATTCTCGCGAACAGCGGCCGTTTTGACCAGTGTGCGAATGGCCTTGGCAATTCTTCCCTGGCGGCCGATCACCTTGCCCATATCTGACGGGTCCACCGTCAGTTCAAGCACAAGCTCGCCCTCCCGTTCAATTTCGTTAATGGAAATCGCCTCGGGATGGTCAACAAGCGCCTTTACGATATAGTAAAGAAGCTCTTTCATTCAGGTCACTCGTCCTTTCAGGTTCGCTTACAGAATACCTTCCCTTTTGAGAAGGGCCTTGACCGTTTCGGTGGGCTGAGCGCCGTTCTTCATCCATTCCTTAACCTTTTCGGCATCGATCTTCACCTCGGAAGGCTCGACCATAGGATTATAGGTACCGATTTCCTCAATGAATCTACCATCTCTGGGAAAACGGGAATCTGCCACAACAATGCGGTAGAAGGGGTTCTTCTTCGCGCCCAGTCTGCGCAGTCTGATTTTGACCATTCTGTTTCACCTCCCTTAAGGCAAGCTGTATATACCATGCCGGAAATTCCGAACCTAAACTCCGCCCGGCTCTCCGGCTAAGCACATAGCAAATGTTAAAACGGATAGCGGAAGCCCTTGCCATCCTTGCGCTTTTCCGCGCGGGCGGCCAGCCCTTTGCCGCCGGGTCTTTTCCCCGGCATGCCCATTTTGCCGCCGCCGGCCACTTTTTTGGACATTTCCTGCATCATTTCAAACTGCTTCAGCAGCTTGTTAATATCTTCCAGCGTCGTGCCGCTTCCGGCGGCAATTCGCTTTTTCCGGCTAAAGTTAATAAGTTTGGGATTATCCCGTTCCTTTTTCGTCATGGAAAGAATAATCGCTTCCGTGCGGACCAGCTGGCTTTCTTCAATTTTTGCGTCTTCCAGCTGCTTTTTGTTGACACCGGGCAACATACCCAGCATGGAAGAAAGCGAGCCCATCTTTTTCAGCTCACGAAGCTGTGTTAGAAAATCATCCAATGACATCTGGTTTTTCTTAAGCTTCTGCTCAAGCTCTGCGGCTTTTTTCTCATCAAAGGTTGCCTGCGCCTTTTCGATGAGGGAAAGCATGTCGCCCATGCCCAAAATCCGCGAGGCCATCCGGTCGGGATAGAAAGGCTCAATGGCGGAAACATCAATTTTTTCACCGATACCGATGAATTTAATGGGCTTTCCTGTGGAAGCCTTGACAGAGAGTGCCGCACCGCCGCGGGCGTCTGAGTCTAGCTTGGCCATAAACACGCTGTCAATACCCAGTGTGTCATTAAAGGCCGACGCGGCGTTGACCGCATCCTGACCGGTCATAGCGTCCACCACAAGCATAATCTCGTGGGGATTGACAGTGGATTTGATCCGGCGCAGCTCATCCATGAGCGTTTCGTCAATATGCAGCCGGCCTGCCGTGTCGATGATCACCACATCGTGGCCGTGATCAGCGGCATGCTGCATGCCCTTTTTGGCAATCTCCACCGGATCTCCCTGGCCCATTTCAAACACGGGCACGCCCACCTGCCCGCCAACCACTTTTAACTGGTTAATAGCGGCGGGGCGATACACGTCACAAGCTACCAGCAAGGGCCGCATGCCCAGGGTTTTCTTGATATAGCCGGCCAGCTTGGCACCGTTGGTAGTTTTACCGGCACCCTGCAAACCCACCAGCATAATGACCGTAGGCGGCTTGGAGGAGAAATTGAGCCTTGCCGTTTCTCCGCCCATAAGTGCCGTCAGTTCTTCGTTGACAATTTTAATAACCTGCTGGGCAGGAGTTAAGCTTTCTAAAACATCGGCGCCAAGCGCTCGGGCGGAAACCTTCTCCGTAAAATCCTTGACAATTTTCATGCCAACGTCGGCTTCCAAAAGCGCAAGGCGCACCTCACGCATAGCCGCCTTAATGTCATTTTCGGTCAGGCGACCGCGAGAACGCAACTTTTTAAATACGGAGGATAATTTTTCCTGTAACCCTTCAAAGGCCATGACATTGTCCTTTCCAAAGGCGTACTCGTCAAACGGACTTTACGCCCTTTTGTCTTTTCCGATTATAAGCTAGCTTTCCACCGCCAGCTCCAAAATTTCATTCAAACGCTTGTCAAAATCCGGAGAATGGAAACGCCGGCTGTTAATATAAAGCATTTCTTCTACTAACGTGCGAATTCGCTCGAGGGTTTTGCTGTTTTCACGAAAACGCCGGACAAGGCCCAGTTTTTCTTCCATATTCAGCAAAATCGTCCGCGCGCGGGCCAGCGCATCCCGGACACCCTGCCGCGTAATCTCCGCATGCTCAGCAATTTCTGCCAGAGACAAATCCTCGTTGTAGTAAAGGTCAAAAACCTCTTGCTGCCGCTCGGTTAAAATAGAGCCGTAAAAATCAAACAGTAGACACATCTGAAGCGCATCATCTTTCATTTTCAGGCCCCCTTTATTTCCTAAAATGTAAAGCAGCTTGCTTTACATGTCCGTATTCTACCATGCCGTGTTTGGCTTGTCAAGAGGCAAAATGCATAGAACCCGGAAAAGTCGAGAAAATATGCTTTACAAGGCAAATTTGCTTTTTTAAACAGACGGAGGATAAAATGAAGAAAACCGTTAACAAGACCGCCCAGATGGAGCTGGTTCTCTCGGATGGGCAGCTAAAGCGATATGGAAAAAATTCTGCCCAAGAGGCCGCCATACGGCCCAAGGGCTTTACCAATACTTCCCGTGTGCGATCCATGCTGCGCGTTGCCATGCGTCAAATGGCCGATTCCTCCGGGCGTTTGAGCTTGTTGCGCAACACCGATGGCTTTTCTCAGGCCGCGGCTTGGATTTGCGACAATACGGACCGCGCCAGAACCATCGGGGCTTCTGTACTTTCCGAGCTGCGCGGCAAGCACCGGCTGCCGGCTTTGGCGGAGGATCTAAGCCTTCCTGCCATTTACTCTATCGCCAGAAGCTTTGCCTTAACCGGCGGACCATTGACAGGCCCGTCCCTTTGTACCTTTTTAAAAGGCGTACAGGAATATCGAACGCTCACCGAAGGGGAGCTGTTTTTATTCCTGCCGCTTTTAAAAGCCGCTTTGATTATCTTACTAAGCCAACTGGCCGATGATCTTGTCTTATCCGATAACCAGGAAACCGGCGAGCGTACCGCCGGAGAGGCCCGCCTTCTTTTCACCATGCTGTTTGCCGCCGAAAAGGGCCGTTTTACCACTGCTTTGTTGGAAAACAGTGCTTTAGAGCAAGTTTTGAGGAAAGATCCTTCCGGCGTCTATCCCCGGATGGACCGTCCCTCTCGGCGTGCCCTGCGCCAGGAAATCGAACGGCAAGCGAGCATACAAAAGCGCTCGGTCGCCGATTTGGCAAAGGAATACCTTTCGCTGGCCCAAAAGGAATCGGAAGAACCGCGCAACTATGTGGGGTATTATGCCGCTAGACAAACGGCGCAAAAAAACCGTCTGCGCCAAAAACTGTTTTTTGCTTTGGAATGTATCCTTCCCGTTGGCACAGCACTGGCTCTTGCCGTTTGGCTAGAGACTATTTGGTTGTTTTTTGCCGTGTTGTTGCCTCTTTGGGAGGTGTTTCGCCCCCTTCTCCAGTTTTATTTTGTCCGCACAACGCCGCCGCATCATATTCCGGGGCTGGATTTATTCGCCGGCGTTCCCGAGGAAGGGCGCGTTTTGACGGTCATTGCCACATTGCTAACAGACGAAAAGCAGGCAACGAAAATGTCGGCCTTGCTGGAGGAATATTATCTTGCCAACCAGAACGCCGGCTCCAACGCCTATTACGGACTTTTGGCCGACTTTCCCGATGCCAAAACCCAGCATAAGGATACAGACGATCCAACCCTGGCCGCCGTCAAGTCCGAAATCGACCGATTAAACGAACAGTATGGCAAGCGCTTTTGCCTTATCCACCGAAACCGAACCTACCACGCCCCCGACAAGGTGTATATGGGGCGAGAGCGAAAGCGCGGCGCCTTGACCGCATTGGCCGCTTTGATTGCCGGCGGCGAATCGGAAAGCTTAGTGCACGGCTTGTCCATTTCCCTTTTGCAGTCTGTTAAATACTGCATTACCCTAGACAGCGACACGCGCCTTTTGCCTATGACCGTTACCAAAATGGTCGGCACCATGCTGCACCCGCTGAACCGTCCGGTTTGGGAAAACGGCCGGGTACAAAGTGGCTTTGGCATTCTCCAGCCCCGCATGACCACAGAACTGGAAAGCGTACATGCCACGGAATTTGCCCGCGTTTTTGCTGGGCAGGGCGGACTTTCCTCGTATGAAGTGAGTGTGGGCGAGTTTTATCAGGATCTTTTCGGCCGCGGTATCTTCATGGGCAAGGGCATTTTGGATATTCGTTTAATGCATGAGGCACTAAAGGACAAAATGCCCGACAACCAGATTCTCTCCCACGATTTATTGGAAGGATGCTTTCTCTCCGCCGGATTTTTAAGCCGTGTGGAGCTGTCCGATGGGTTCCCCGCCAGGGCAGGCTCCTATTTTCTGCGCATGGGCCGCTGGATCCGCGGCGACTGGCAGCTTTTGCCGTGGCTTTGTTCCCAAATCCCGACCAAAAACAAAAAGAAAATCAAAAATCCTCTTCCGTTTTTATGCCGCTATCAAATGGCGGACAACCTGCGGCGGAGTATAACTCCGCCTGTTTTATGGGCTTCCATTGCGGCTTTTTGTATCTTCTCGCAGAAAGCCCAAGGCACCCCCCACGGCCGAGGGCTGACCGCCCTGTTTCTCTCTACGCTGCTGGCTCTGTTCCTCCCCATGATACACATGGGGCTTTCCCTGCTGCTTGCCAAAGGCCGGCGGGTCGGCACACGGTGCCGCGCGACTATTTACGCAGGAATAGGCGGCGCCATGATCGGCTCGTTCTCCCGCTTTTTGCTGCTTCCCCATGAAGCGTGGGTTTGTATCCGGTCCATCGGCCGCTCCCTTTGGCGCATGGCAGTTTCCAAAAAGAAGCTGTTGGAATGGGTTACTGCTGCGGAAGCTGAAAAAATGTCCTCGCCGAGTGTTCTGGGAGCGTTCATCGCCCTTTCTGCCTGCCCCGTTTCGGCGGCCTTGGTGGCTGTGGCAGGCATGAACGCCGCCTCGTTTACCGTTGCCATTCTTTGGTTTTTGGGACCGGTGTACGCTTGGTTTCTGTCTCAACCCCTTCCCAAAGGCACCCTTCTTCCCGACGAGGACAAAAGCTATCTTTTGGAACGGGCCAAGGAAATTTCACAGTATTTCCAAACGTATATGACCAAGGAGGACCATTTTCTTCCTCCCGATAACATTCAGCTTGCCCCCTGCCGAGAGGTGGCTCGCCGCACTTCCCCGACCAACATCGGTTTCGGCCTTCTGGCTCCCATTGCCGCGGCGGAACTGGGTTTGCCCGGGCACGACGATGCCGTTCCTCTGCTGGAAAAACAGCTAGACACCATAGATAAAATGGAAAAACACCGGGGGCACCTATACAATTGGTATGCAACGGATACCCTTGCCGTTTTGCCGCCTATGAGCCTTTCCTCCGTAGACAGCGGAAACCTAGCGGCCGCATTAGTGGCGGTGGAAAGCTGGCTTTTGCGCAAGGGGCAGGAAAAGCTTGCCCGCCGAGCCGGAGATCTTTGGAGAAACATGGATTTCTCTATTTTCTACGACCGGGAGCAGAATCTGCTGCATATCGGCCGTGACCATACGACAGGGATGCTGACCGAAAGCGTTTACGACATGCTGGCAAGCGAAGCCCGGCTGACAAGCTATATTGCCATTGCCAAGGGCGACGTTCCCCCCTCCCACTGGTGGGCGCTAGGTCGGCCTCTCTCCAAAACAAAGGGAATCGCCGGCCTGTACTCCTGGGGCGGCAGTATGTTTGAATACCTGATGCCGCAGATTTTCCTTCCCAATGTGAAAAACTCCCTCATAGACCAATCCAACCGATACGCCGTGTTTTGCCAGCGGCTGCGGACCAAGGGAGGGTTATGGGGCTGCTCGGAAAGCGGATTTTTCGCCTTTGACGGCGGCCTGCACTACCGCTATAAGGGTCATGGCGTGGCCGCCCTTGGGCTGGCGCCGGGCTTGGACGAGGAACTGGTTATTGCCCCGTATGCCTCCTATCTTGCCCTGCTGGTAGAGCCGGAAGCCGCCCTTAAAAATATCAAAGCTCTGTTTGCGCAAGGGTTCGCCGGCAACATGGGACTGTATGAGGCCATCGACTTTACGTCCTCCCGCCTTGCCGGGGAGAAACGCGCCGTGGTGCAAAGCTATATGGCACACCATATGGGCATGAGTCTTTGCGCGCTGGCCAATGTTCTGACCGAAAACGAGCAAGGGCTTGGGCTTTTCCGCCAGCTTTTCCTGCAAAATCCGGCTATGGCCGCGTATGAAAGTCTTTTGGGCGAGCGGATTCCCCTTTGGGCGCCTGTGATTCGCCCGTCAAAGAAACGGTCGTTGCCGCCGGTTTCGGAAAAACCGCTGCATATGCAGTTTGAAAACCCGTCGCAGGTTGCCTCCGGGCTGCATCTGCTTTCCGGCGATGCGGGGCGGATTGTCGCCTTTGCCAACGGAAAAACGGAATTTTCTCTGGGCAAACGGTCCATCTACCGGAGCACGTCTTTAATTGAGGGCGGGCCTTTCGGTGTTGTGGCCGCCGTAAAAGCCAGAGACGGCGCTTTTTCGCTGGGCGGATGGGATTTTTACGAAAATCTGCCTCTTTCCGCAGAATTTAGCGAAACGAAAGCCTACTGGAAACGAGAAGCCAAGGGCATCCGCTTAGAAAAAAGCCTTTCCTACTTTCCGGGGCTGAACACGGATTCCTGTACGGAAAAAACCGTTTATACCGTGAAAAACATGGGTGAAAACCCGGTGGAGGTTTCCTTCTGCGTGTATTTTGAGCCGGTGATGATCCCCCGTGCCGATTTTGAAAGCCATCCGGCTTTTGCCCGTTTGATGCTGGAATCCTCTCCCTTGGAAAACGGTGTACTTGTGAAGCAGAAGGATCGGGAGGGCCATCCGCCCACCTTTGCTGCGTTTACAACGGATCAGAAAGCTTCTTTTACCGCCGCCCGAAGCGAGATTTTCGGCCGGTTCGGAAAAACTGACGTGCAAGCGCTCTTTGAAAACCCGGAAAGCCATGTATTTGGCGCTCTGCCTGACGGAGCGGTTCGCATGCTGTGCCGGTTTTCCCTTGCGCCGGGGGAAGCAAAGCGCATCCAGACGGCTTTGTCCGCCGGGTCGTCCCGTGAGCAAGTTTTGGCTGAATCTGTCGCCGCCTTAAAAGGCGAATACCGTCCGTCCAACCGGCTGAAGCTGACGGCCAGTGCCCTGTCCTTAGACGGTGTCGGCGTTGCCGAGGCGCTTACTTTAGGCGGAAAGCTTCTATCCCAGTATTCGAAACGGTTTTTCTCCCCTTCTTCCGCCGGCCCCCGGGATACCCTCTGGCGGTTAGGCATTTCCGGCGACCTGCCTATTGCCCTTTTAGACGGCAGAAGCCTCGCCCACCAAAGAACCAGAGAAATTTACAAGGCTATCCGTTTCCACCGGCTGCTGGCGGAAAACGGCCTATCCTATGATTTGGTCATCCTGACCAACGACGGCAGCGACTACGGCCGTCCTCAGCATACGGACGCTTTGCGGGCACTGGCTTTAATCGGCAGCGAGCACCGCCTTGGACAAGCAGGCGGCGTGCATCTAATGGATGCGACTGTGCTTTCGGAGGAGGAAAAAACGACGCTAAAGTTTTCCGCTTCCCTTCTTCTACCGGATGATACGCCGCTTCCTTCGGCGGCGCCGATGATTCCGTATGCGCCGCGGTCTGCCAAAAATGTTTTGACTGGCAATGCCAAAAGCCAACCCCTTGCCAACCGCTATTTCGGCGTTTTGTCTGCCGATTTCGGGCTTACCCATCTGTGGTGCAGCAACTCCCGCCTATTTAGGCTGACCCCCTGGGAGAACGACCCTCTGCTTGCCAAAAGCTTCGGAGAGGAGCTTTGCCTTTATAAAAATGGGCGGAGAACCTCCCTGTTCTGTGCGGACGACGGGTATTTTGCCCGCTGTGATTTCGGCCCGGGCAACACGGTTTGGTATAAGGAGATAGACGGGCTGACCTTCCGAACTACCGCCTTTGTGGACCCGAAGCGCGCTTTGCGAACGGTCATCATCGAAGCGGAGGGAGATTTGGAGCATTGCGCTATCGACTGGATGCTTCGCCCTGTTTTAGGCGAGCAGAACACCGAAAACAACCGCGTTATTACCACGTTTGACGCCGAATCCAACACTATGCTGGCGAAAAACCCGTTTTCGCCTCGAGGTTTCCCTAAAATCATGGCTATAACGGCCGATGTTCCCTTAGAAGAATATACGGGCGACTTTTTCGCCTACGCCCAAGGGGATTTTAACGGGAAAACCGGCGCCGGGCTATATCCTTGCATGGCAGCTAGGCTTCCGCTTCAATCACCCACAGGGCGGGTGCGGATGGTGCTGTCGGTGATGGCAGGAGAAAATGCCCATTCTCTGCCGACCCCGGTGGAAGACCCCGATCGCGCTCTGCTGGAGGCAAAATCCAACCGGCTGGCTCTATGCAGCCATGTGAAGATTCAAACGCCTTCGGTGGCGTTAAACCACTATATCAACCGCTGGAACGCCTGGCAGATCAAGGGCTCGCGCCTGTATGCCCGCAGTTCGATATACCAAAACGGCGGTGCCTACGGCTTCCGCGACCAGTTACAGGATGCCACCGCCTTCCTTCTCACCGAGCCGCAAATTTTGAAGGAGCAATTGCTCCGTTCGGCCTGTCATCAGTATAGAGAAGGCGACGTACAGCATTGGTGGCACGGCGGTACGCGCGGCGGTCTGAAAACCCATAAAGGCGTCCGCACCCGGTACAGCGACGATTTGCTTTGGATGTGCCTTTGCGCATACTGGTACGTTTCCGCCGCCAACGACGAAAGCATTTTAGACATTCCTCTGCCCTATCTGGTCTCCCGCCCCTTGGAAGACCATGAGGTAGAGCGGTATGAAGAACCGTCCGTTTCCTCCGAGCGGGAAACTTTCTTTGAACACTGTGTTCGTGCCGCCGAGCTTTTCATGCGGCGCGGCACGGGAGAACACGGCATACCCTTTATATTAGGCGGCGAAAGCACCTTTATGGCCCGGTTCGGAAGCCTTGCCCTATCGGGTCTTGCTCAGCTGGCAAGGCGAAAGGGCAAGGAGGATCTGGCCGCAAGGTTTGAAAACTTTGCCGCTTCCATCTCCGAAGCGGCAAACAAGGCCTTTGACGACGGCTGGTTTTTGCGCGGATATGACAAGCACGGGCGCCCCGTCGGTTCATCCCATAGCAAGGAGTGCCAGATTGATTCTCTTGCGCAGAGTTTTGCCGTATTCGACCCCAAAAACGACCCGGAGAAAACGTCTGTTGCCATCGAAAGCGCCATAGCCCGTTTGGTAAGCCACGACCACAAGCTTATCAAGCTGTTTACGCCGCCTTTCCAGACGGACGGGGATCCCGGCTATATTGCCGCCTACCCTCCCGGCGTTCGCGAAAACGGCGGACAGTATACCCATGCGGCGGTTTGGCTTTCCATGGCGACCCTTTTGTCCGGCAGAATCGAAGAA
The DNA here is from genome assembly GCA_012841675.1 of Clostridiales bacterium. Classification (GTDB taxonomy): domain Bacteria; phylum Bacillota; class Clostridia; order Oscillospirales; family QAMX01; genus DUUG01. The sequence goes on along the minus strand of DUUG01000007.1, from coordinate 550 downwards.
GGCACGGCCATGCTGCTGATGCTTTTGCCTGCCCATCATGACCCAAAAATCTACCGGGCCGAGGACTTTGTCCTGGCCGCTGACGTTGCCGGCGAAGGACAACTGACCGGACGGGCCGGCTGGAGCTGGTATACGGGTGCCGCCGGATGGTATCGGCGGGCGGTGTTGGAAGTTTTGCTGGGGGTTACCGTGCAAAACGGCTTTCTGACCATTGCCCCCCGTGTGCCGAAAAGCTGGCCGGGGTTTAGCTGTGTAATCCAATACGGCAACTCCGAATACAGGATTATGGCAAAAAGAGGCTTGCACGAGCCGCCGTCTAAAACCGTTTCTTACGATGACGATGGGAAAATCCACGAAATTTGGATCGGCCTGTAAGCGGTTCTGCCATATCCTTTAGAAAAAACACCGGAAGAAAATTTGAAGTGCCCCCAAAAAGTTAGACACTAAAAAATCAAGCAGCCGAAAGGGCTTGCTGTCTGTGCATCGCAGGCGGCAAGCCCTTTAGCTTTGCCTTGATGCGGCGGTTGTTGTAGTAATCAAGATATTCGAT
>DUUG01000074.1 GCA_012841675.1 Clostridiales bacterium | reverse complement strand
TCGACGCGCACAATATGGCGGGAGGGGGAGACATACAGACCATTCTGGTGATAATCCTCGGGGAAGGCATCGTCTTCGGTGCGACGAAGCAGGGCCTTAATCCGAGCCATCAGCTCCATCATGCCAAAGGGCTTGGGAATATAATCGTCGGCGCCGCTGTCTAGGCCTATGACCTTGGCATACTCGCTGTCTTTGGCGGTCAGCATGATAATGGGCAGACGGCGAGTGGGAGCGGCGGCGCGCAGGCGCTTTAATATGTGAAGCCCGTCTTCTTCGGGCAGCATTATATCCAGGAGTATAAGCTGTGGCAGTTCTTTCTCCATGGCCGTCCAAAAATCGGAGGGGCGGACAAAGCCCTTGGCCTGATAACCCTGGCTTTTAAGCGTATATTCCACTAATTCGCGAATGTTGGCATCGTCTTCGACAATATAGATCATGTAAGCTCACCTGTATGGCGTCCGGTTAAAGAGAAAACCACCCATCCTGCAATGTTGACAGCATGGTCGCCGATGCGCTCAAAATATTTGGCAATCATAAGAAGGTCAAGGCAGTAATCGCCCTGATCGGGGTTTTGGCGAATGAGCCTTGTTAAATCGGTTCGCACTTTTTTAAAAAGATCGTCGACCACATCGTCATACGCTTCCACCGAGCGGGCCAGAGCGAGATCCTTTTGCACAAAGGATTCTACGCTGTCTGTTACCATTTTGATGGTGGCGCGGGCCATGTCGGCGATGTTTTTGTGGTTGGAGATATATTTTTCGTTGATAAACCGGGTGATTTCCGCAATATCCTGCGCTTGGTCTCCAATCCGTTCCATATCGGAGATCATTTTCAGAGCCGAGGAGATGAGCCGCAGATCTTTTGCCACGGGATGCTGTTGCAGCAAAAGACGCAGGCAGATGGCTTCGATTTCGTTCTCCTTTTGGTCGATTTCGCGTTCTGCGGCAATGGCGCGGTCGCGCATGACTGCATCGTTGTCTAAAAGTGCTTTGGCAGCCGCGGAGATTGCTTCCTCACATAGGGCACCTAGTTTGATAAGTTCCAAATTGAGTAAATCCAGCTGCTCATCAAAACGGCTTCGCATCATCCAAACCTCCCTGTGATGTAATCCTCGGTTCGCTGGTCCTTGGGCATGGCGAAAAGCTCTTCCGTTGGCCCGTGTTCAATGATTTCGCCCATGAGGAAGAAGGCTGTTTTATCAGAAATGCGGGTGGCTTGCTGCATGTTGTGGGTTACGATAATAATAGTATAATCTTTTTTTAATGTAAGTGCAAGTTCCTCGATTTTAAGCGTTGAAATGGGATCTAAAGCGCTTGTGGGTTCGTCCATTAAAAGCACGTCCGGCTGGACGGCAAGGGCACGGGCAATGCAAAGCCTTTGTTGCTGACCGCCGGAAAGGCCCAACGCACTTTTTTTCAGCCGGTTTTTCAGCTCGTCCCAGATGGCCGCTTGCTTTAAAGAGGTTTCGACGATTTCGTCCAGTTGGGATTTTGAGCGGATTCCGTGGGCGCGGGGGCCGAAGGCTACGTTGTCGTATATGCTCATGGGGAAGGGGTTTGGCTTTTGAAACACCATGCCGACGGTTTTGCGAAGGGTGTTTACATCCATGTCGTTGTAGATGTCTTTCCCGTCTAACAGGACCTGTCCCGTGATGGTGCAGCCTTCGACCAGATCGTTCATACGGTTTAGGGTTTTGAGAAACGTGGATTTGCCGCAGCCGGAGGGGCCGATAAAGGAGGTGATTTCGTTGGCGGCGATGTTTAAGCTGACATTTTTCAGGGCTTTGAAGTCGCCGTATTTTAGTGTTAGGTCGGTCACCGAAAATTTATTCATGTTATCTACCTTTTTGTGAGTTTTTTTGCCACAAGGGAGGAAAGGGCGTTGATGCCGGCCACCAGCACGAGCAGTACCAGTGCTGTGGCATAGGATTGGTTGGTGTATAGCCCTTCGGAAAGGAGGTTATACATATGCACAGCCAGCGTTCGGCCGGAGCCGAGCCAGTTGGATGGCACGCCGGCAACGGAGCCTGCCGTATACAGCAGGGCGGCGGTTTCGCCGACAATGCGGCCCACGCCTAATATGACACCGGCCAAAATGCCCGGGATAGCCGAGGGAAGGACGACTTTAAAAATCGTATACAGCTTGCCGGCTCCTAGGCCGAAGCTGCCCTCTCGATAGGAATCGGGCACAGACAGCAGGGCTTCTTCTGTTGTGCGCATGACAAGGGGCAGAATCATAATGGCCAATGTCAGCGCGCCGCCGAGCAATGAATAACCCCAACGAAAGGTGACAAAGAAGACAAGAAAGCCAAAAAGGCCGTAGACGATAGAGGGGATGCCGGAGAGGGTTTCTGCCGTTATGCGAATGAGCGCCACAAGGCGGCTGCCCCGTTTGGCGTATTCCACCAGATACACCGCCGCGCAGACGCCCACAGGTACGGCGGCACCCAGCGCAATCAATGTGGTGGTAATCGTATTGATGATGGCGGGCAGCATAGAGACGTTTTCGCTGGTGTATTCCCAGGCGAAAAGGGAGAGCTTCAGATTGGGAAGGCCCTTTACAAGGATGTAGCCGACGATAAGCAATAGAGTAAGGCATACGAGGAAAGCGGAAAAAACAGTAAGCAGAAAGAGAACCAGCGAGCCGGGGCGTTTTCGGTAGGCGGCCATTCGCTCGGCCATTTTGCGCATCACGATTTGTCCCTCCCTTTCAAAAGATTAAACAACAGATTGATAAGCAGGATAAAGACAAACAACACAACGGCAGTGGCAATGAGCGCATCTCTGTGCAGATCCGCCGCGTATCCCATTTCGAGGACAATGTTGGTCGTTAAGGTTCGCACGCCTTTTAAGAGTCCTCTGGGCATAATGGCCTGGTTGCCGGCAACGATGGAAACGGCCATGGCTTCGCCGATGGCACGGCCTATACCCAAAACCACGCCGGCCATAATCCCCGATTTGGCGGCGGGGAGCAGGACGAAGAAAACGCTTTGCTCGTGGGTGGCGCCGAGAGCAAGAGCTCCTTCGTAGTAATTTTCCGGTACGGCCCGCAGGGCGGTTTCAGTTACACCGATAATGGTGGGCAGGATCATGATGCCAAGCAAAAGGGAGGCGGTTAGCATGCTTTTTCCGCTTCCGCCGAAAATATCCTGCATCAGGGGTACCACCACCATCAAACCGAAGAAACCGTAGACGATGGAGGGAATGCCTGCCAAAAGGTCGATGGCCGGTTTTAATACCCGGTAGAGCTTTTGAGGGCAAAAGCGCGCCATGAACACAGCACACAGTACGCCGGCCGGAACTCCGATTAAAATAGCCCCGGCCGTTACATAAATACTTCCCAAAATCATGGGGAAGATACCAAAGGAATTGTTAAGGGGCTTCCAGGAAGTGCCAAGCAGAAATTTAAATACGCCGATTTCCCCCATGGCGGGAATCCCGTTGGCAAACAAGAATAGGCAGATAATGGCAACGGCGGCAATGGATGCGCAGGCCGCAATGAAAAATCCTGTTTTCGCCAGTGTTTCTTTGATTTTACTTTTCTTTGCCGTTTGCATTGGGTTCTCCTTTCTGGGTTATTCGGACAGAGCGTTCCACGAGGTGATTTCGCCTTTAAAAACGGCGCGGATTTGGTCTTTGGTCAGACTGGATATGGGATTTTCTTTGCTGACAATGACAACAATGCCGTCCATGGCAATGGTTAGGGGTGCAACGCCCTTGGCGGTTTCTGTTGCTGTTACGGTTCGGGAGGTCATGCCTATGTGGCAGGCGCCGGCAATGACCGTGTTGATGCCCGTGGTGGAATCGCTTGTATGAATCTCGATGGTCACAGCAGGGTGGAGGGCAACGTATGCCTCCTTCAGCTTTTCCATGACGGGGGAAACAGAGGAGGAGCCGGAGATGACGAGTTTTCCTTCTGCGCTACTTCCTTCATACGCGCCTTGGTTTCCTGCGCTGACGTAGCCGGCAGACTCTACGACGGCTTGTCCTTCGGCAGAGAGGATGAAGCGGATAAAATCCTGCGCAAGCTTGCTTTGCTCGCCTTTGGTTACGATTTGAAAGGCGCGGGAAATGGCATAGGTGCCGTTTTTAATATTTTCCGTCGTAGGGGAGACCCCGTCGACTGTTAAAGCCTTGACCGTATCGTTTAAGGAGCCGAGAGAAATATAGCCGATGGCCGAAACGCTGTCGGCAATGCTTTGCATCATAACGGCGGTGCTGTTGGTGATTTCGGCGATATCGGTGATCAGATCTAAGGTTTCGCCGTCGGGGGTTTTTTGCATAATGCCGGTCAGCTCCACAAAAGCCGCTCTTGTGCCGGAGCCTAGCTCCCGGGAGACAACGATAATGGTGTCTGTTTGGCGGCTGCAGGCGGCCAGCAAGGATATGAGCAACAGTCCGGCAAGGAACTTTCCAGTTTGTTTCATTCCATACTCTCCTTTTCTTGTATCCGCCTTCAGTGTAGCAGGGCAAGGTTAAAACTAAAATCATCGCTTTGTTAAATCGAGGTTAAATGCGCTTTGTTAGCTTTCCCTGTGTTTTGTGTGGAAATGCAAAACACAGGGAAAGAGAGAAAAAGTGTATTGACAAACTAACGCACATACGCCATCATAGGAATGGTATAGAATGGAAC
>DUUG01000073.1 GCA_012841675.1 Clostridiales bacterium | reverse complement strand
GAAGGCTCTTGCATCGGCTCTCCGCAAGAAGAAAGTGAAATCGGTGGTAATCGCCGCCCGTGGAACTTCGGATCATGCCGGTATCTATGCTAAATACTTGATCGAAACGTATGTGGGCTTGCCGGTTAGCTTGGCCGCTCCCTCGGTTTTACACGGTTTACGAAGGCAAGTTGTCTTTAAAAGATAGTTTTGTCATTGGTATTTCCCAGTCGGGCCGCGCCGCCGACGCCAATGAAGTGCTTGCCCGCGGCCGTGCCGACGGTGCCGTTACCCTTGCGATTACCAACAATGCAGATTCGCTAATGGCCAGCACGGCGGAATATCATCTGAACTGCAGCGCAGGACCGGAAGTTAGCGTTGCGGCTACAAAAACCTTTGTGACACAGCTTTATCTGTCCGCCCTGCTTGTGGCAGAGTGGAGCCGGAATTCCGAATTGAAGAAGGCTCTGCGCGCTGTTCCCGGTGTGCTGGAAAAGACGTATAAGTTGGAAGATGTAATTGGGCAAGCTGCCCGGCGGTACTGCTTTGCAACCGATGGCTTCATTCTCGGCCGCGGCTTTGCCTATCCCATTGCTATGGAATTTGCCCTTAAGACGCAGGAAACCTGCTATGTCAGAACTCGCGGCTATGCCACGTCTGACTTCTATCATGGCCCCATCGCTATGATTTCCGACAACACTCCCACGTTCCTCTTTGCCGTGGAAGAAAACCTGTATGAAGACGCCGAAAAGATGGCTGAAAAGCTTCACGAAAAGGGTGCAGATGTCTTCGCCTTTACCACCAGCACCAACCTGCTTACAAAGGTAAACGACGGCGTTTTGCTCCCCGGCAAAAATGGAGTGGAAGCGCTGTTTGCCGCCGTTGCGGCTATGCAGATTTTTGCCTGCAAGCTCTCCCTTGCTAAGGGTCTGAACCCCGACGCGCCTCGCGGGCTTTCAAAGGTGACCATAACCAAATAGTGTAAAATGAATAGGAGGGACGTAATGGAACTGGTTTGGCTTGGTCTTTTTGTGTTTTTTCTGTTAGTAGAAGGTCTGACGGCTGCCATTACGTCCCTTTGGTTTGCCATTGGCGCGTTGGCAGCTCTTGTGGGCACTCTGCTTGGGGTGCCCTTGCCGTGGCAGATTATTGTCTTTTTGATTCTTTCGGCAGCATCGCTTTTGCTACTGCGCCCCTTTGCCATGAAGGTTCTAAAGGTAGGGGAGGAGCGGACGAATGCGGATGTATTGCTTGATACAGAAGGCGTTGTGTTGATTGATATCAACAATACGACAGGGCAAGGAGAGGTTCAGGTACGGGGGCAAATCTGGTCGGCTCGTGGTCTTTTGGAAGAGCATATTCCTAAAGGAAGCCGTGTTATCGTCCGCCAGATCCAAGGTGTTCGCTTGTATGTCGAACAGGTCACCGAAAAGGAGGAAGCTTAATGGAGTATATTTTTATTGCGCTGTTCATCATTTTTATTTTAATGTTGGCTGTCAACGTTCGCATTGTACCGCAGGCAAAAAACTTTGTCATTGAGCGGCTTGGCGCTTATCATGCCACATGGTCGACCGGTGTGCATTTTAAGCTTCCTCTCATTGACAGGGTGGCAAATCAAGTCTCTTTGAAGGAGAAAGTCATTGACTTTGATCCCCAGCCGGTAATTACCAAAGATAACGTCACCATGCAGATTGATACGGTGGTCTATTATCAGATTACCGATCCCAAGCTGTATACGTATGGTGTGGAACATCCTATGTCCGCCATCGAAAATCTGACGGCGACGACCCTGCGGAACATTATCGGCGATCTCGAGCTGGATGAAACCCTGACTTCCCGGGATCATATCAACACCAAGATGCGCTCCATTCTCGACGACGCCACCGATGCATGGGGCATTAAGGTCAATCGGGTCGAGCTGAAAAACATTCTGCCCCCGAAGGAAATTCAGGAAGCCATGGAGCGTCAGATGAAAGCAGAGCGGGAGCGGCGTGAAGCAGTCCTTCGTGCCGAAGGGGAAAAGGATTCGGCCATCCTCGTGGCGGAGGGGGCCCGCCGTGCGCAGATTCTTCGAGCGGAAGCGGAAAAGGAAGCGCGCATTCGCAAAGCGGAAGGCGAGGCGGAGGCGATTCGCAAGGTGCAGGAAGCTACCGCTGATGGTATCCGCATGATCCGGGAAGCCGGTGCGGACGAAGCGTATATTAAGCTGCAGGCCATCGAAGCGTTTGCCAAAGCGGCCGACGGCAAAGCAACCAAGCTGATTATCCCTTCGGATATGCAAGGTTTGGTGGGACTGGTCAGCTCGCTTAAGGAAGCGGCCAAGGATGTAAGCGCTGAAAAATAGTTTATACTTCGAACCAATAAGAAAAGTCCTCGGTTTTGAGACATTCTCGAGACCGAGGACTTGTTGTATATAAGAGTTTGGTAAGAGGATTACTTCGGTGGCATTACTTATGAATCAGCAATGTGGTCAATGCCTTGCGTTGGTTTTTGGTAGGAAGCTTTAGCTTTCCGTTGTCAAGCAGAGCCTTTATGTAATGGAGCAAGAACCAACCGTCTGAGTAAAATACAAACTGAAGCTCATACTCTTCGATTTTACGCAGATGCTTGCTGAGGGCATTGTGAGCAATTGTCCAGATAAGCTTGCCCGGGTCGGCAATGTCGTCCTTTATAAGAAACGCCTTAAATGCCTTTAAAACAATATCATGGGACAAATCCTCTGCATCCTGCATATTATTGCAGCGCTTCCGGGCAAATCCGTAGATTGGCTTCAGATATTCGGTTATGATTTTTTCAGCATTCTGTCTGTTCAATTTTCAATTCTCCTTGAAAGCGCTTTCACATATATAGACACAGGTTTTCGAGAAAGGTTGGGAAATAATCGCATATAGGATAAGTATATCATATCGAAAATCAAAAAGGAGCCTATCTGTAAAGACAGGCCCCTTACGACTTGAATAGGCTTTACTCCCACAACGAAATCTGCATTTCCAATGCGGATTCTATTTTTCTCTCCGCAATCATGTCCAGTTCAGACACAGTTCCGCACAGCAAGGGGGAATCCACGTTGCAGCGTCGGGCGTTTTCGCGAGTGGAAGCGGTGTTAAAACTGGCATAACAGTAGCGGCAGCCGTTGGTACAGGTGTTGTATGCGCCGATATCTATGCTTGGAACGCACAAACATTCTGGCCGCTGGCCTTTGTCTTTACCCGTTTTATACCGGTTTCCGGTGATTTTTCCAAAAATCCTTCCGTCAATACAGCAAGCCTTTCCTATTCCATAGGGTGACAAGTCAAGCGGTTCGGCACAGGCGTTGACTGCTATGCCGTAGCTTCGGGCGATGGCTGCGATTTCCTTCGCCAATTGCACTTTGGTGTCCTCTAAAATGGGGGTTAGGTGAAGGGAGGACACTGCGCGGGCGATTTTTTGGTAATAGTCGAGAAAGCTGATGGTGCATTGCTCTGTGTAGCCTGCCAGCCGGCGTGCCATGCGATTAAACGCCTCTAAATGCGCCTCTATGGTGTAACGTCTGCTTAACAGAATCGGGTCGTACCGCCAAATGACACGCCCGGGGCCGATTTTCTCCGACAGCCGCAAAAAAGCAGGGATCAACACATTTTCCTTGGAGGGCAGATTTGCTTCCACATGGTTTTCATACGGAGTCAGCGTAAATTGAAAATAGTATGGGTAAGCAGAAAGCAAATCCAGCCGGTTCAGCATGGGGTACGGATTTTTCGTCCAAAAGACGATGCCTTCCACATCCTTGGGTGAAAGAGAAACTCGGCTAATTCGACGGGGCTGCATGGGATGCCGCACAAAGGCAAAGCCTTGGCTTAGCCGGTTGAAAAACCAATCGGTATACAGGGCCGGTATGTCCGTCCGGCGGCTGGCGCTGATAATCACAAATCTCACCTCCAAAACAAAAAGCACCCGCAAGGGATGCTTTAGGATAGATACGGTAAAATTACTCGATACGCTTCCGTCAAAGCGGATAGGTTCATGCGGGCGTTGGCCGGGCTTGTGGAAGGAAGCGCGGCGGCGGGAAACTTCGTTTGCGGCAGCAAAAACCGCTTATAAAGCCGGAAAGCCGCTTGCCCCGTAGTAAACACGGCCTGTATTTTGGCGGCGGAGAAGATAGGCGAAAGGTCGTTGGGCACGGCATTTTTGATAGAGCTGTCATCCGCCCCTGTAATCTCGCATGCGGCAAGCACATCCCAAAGGGCGATGTGATGCCTAAGCAGCAGATTGTGCCGTTCTTCGTTGTTTTGCGGCAGAGGGACTTGCATAATGGCGGAAAGCACGGGCCAAAATCGATTTTGCGGGTGAAGGTAGAAAAATCCGTCTGCTCTGGATGCCGGAGAAGGGAAGCTTCCCAAAATTAAAACCCGGGAACTCTCATCAAACACCGGCGGAAACGGGTGGATAATCCGGCTCATTTTCTGGCTTCCTTTACTAATTTGCGCAAATATCGTTCTTCTTGTATGCTTGCGTGCCGCCATTTGCCAAGCGGAATCCCTTCAAGCTTTAAATTTCCGATGGAAACGCGCACTAAGCGGCGCACCGTTAATCCAACGGCCTCGCACATGCGCCGCACCTGTCTGTTATGGCCTTGCGAAATGGTGATAGAAAGGATCGATTTATCATCAAAGGCGCGCACGAGAGATACCGTTGCCGGAGCTACCTGAAACCCGTCGTCCAGGGTAACACCCTCGCGCAAAAGGGGGATGGCGGCCTCGCTGTCACCCAGCACCGTTACGAGATACTCTTTAGGAATCTCATAGGAAGGGTGCGTTAGGACATGGGTCAGTTCGCCGTCGTTCGTCATCAGCAAAAGCCCTTCAGAAAGCATGTCCAAACGGCCCACCGGATAAATCCGTTCGCTGACTTTCACGAGCCCCGTGACAGTTTTGCGACCTTTTTCATCCGAGAGAGTCGTAACATAGCCCCTTGGCTTATGCAAAAGAATATATAGGTTCTTTTTTTCGGTTTTGGGAAGCAGTTTCTGTCCGTCGACGGTGATGAGATCCCGGGCAGGGTCGCAGGTCGCGCCAAGCTTAATCGGCCGCCCGTTTACTTTCACCCGGTTTTCTGCAATCAGCTTCTCCGCCGCTCGGCGTGAGCACAGCCCGCGTTCGGCAATGACTTTTTGTACTCGCTCTTTCAAGGTGATACTCACTTTCTTTTGCAATGTTCATCTCATTTGTAAAGTCAGCAACTTAGCAAAATATTAGCGCGACTTTGTGTAATACTCGGCGCTTTCTGCCGTATAGAGTTTGATGGTTGCTAAAATGCGTTGCTCAGACATAAAGGTAATATGCCCCACGGGCACATTCTTATCAATGGGCGCGTAAGCAAATTTCGGAAGATAATAGATAAGTTTCAGTGCCTGCTTTTCGCTGGCTGTCAGCGTAAGAGACACTTCCTCCTCCGAATACAGGGGAACAGTCAGGGTTTTACTCCCTACTATATGAAGCGAAACAGGCACGGTGCCTTTGGAAAACTCCAGTTTTTCGCTATACAGACTGAACCCGTAATCGTAAAGGGCTGTATGGTCTTTCCAGTCCGACGGGGCATTTAGCGTAACAACCACCAAACGCCGGCCGTTTCTTGCGGCCGTTGTAATCAAACAGCGTCCTGCCGCTTTGGTAAACCCTGTTTTGCCTCCGTCTAGTCCGGCGTAGGTTTTTAACAGGCGATTGTGGTTGGCAACCGTGCGCCCGGTCAACACTTTTTCACGTGTGCCGGTGATTTTGGCAAAAGTCGGATCACGCATGGCAACAGCCATGAGTTTTGCCATATCCTGCGCGGTTGAGTAGTGATTATCATCGGGCAAGCCGCTGGGATTGGTAAAGTGCGTGTCTTTTAACCCCAGCGTTTGAGCCATGCGGTTCATCTCGGCAACAAAGGCATCTACCGAACCGGACAGACCCTCCGCAATCGTCAAAGCCGCGTCGTTGCCGCTTGCAAGCATTAATCCATACAAAAGCTCTTCCAACGTAAGCGACTCTCCGGCCCTCAAATACATACGCGAGCCTTCGACACGGACATGGGCGTCGGTGGCCGTGAGTTTTTGCGATAAGTCGCCCTCTGAAAGCACAATGGCCACATAGGCCGTCATAACCTTTGTGGTGCTGGCAATAGGCAAACGCACGTCCGGCTTGATAGCGGCCCAAATTTTGCCCGTATCCGCGTCCATTAAAACATAGCTTTGGGCAGAAACCCTCGGTTCGGATACCAAGGCGGTGACAATTGGTTCTGTTTCGGAGTTGGGAAATAAGGGAAGGAACAGCAGAAAAAGCAACACAAAACGGCGCATAAGCATTCTCCTGCGGTCAAAATGATACCCAGTGCCGGTTAGAAACGTTTCTTCGGTGGGTTATTATCATATATAGACGGGAGGCTTGTCTCTTATGCTGTCAAATTGGAAAAGAGGTTTGCGCTTATTCCTCGGTTTGCTCGGCTTTTTTCTCTTTTTGCTTGGCAAAAAAGGCTTGCAACTTTTCGACGATGCCGGGCAGCCCATCCACTACCTTGTCAATGGTGGAGATGATATTGGTTTCCGGCGCGGGCGTTGCCACTGTGCCTGCCGCGGGGAGAATCTCGACGTTTCCGTTGGCAATGATAATAAAGGAAATGGGGGTTAAATCAATGCCGGCGCCACCACCGCCGCCGAAAAGCACCTGATTACTGTTGTGGCGCGTGTTATAGTCAGAGCCGCCGGCGCCAAAGCCGCAGGTCAGCTTGGAAACCGGAATAATCGTCACGCCTTCCGGCGTGGTCATTGCCTCGCCTATAATGGTGTTAGCGCTAGCCATTTCACGCACTTTTTCCAGTGTGGTGGCAATCATATCACTGATCTTGGGCTTTTTGTTGTTTTCCATGCAAATCCTCCTTCTTTTGGGTGGAAGTAAAAACCTTTGATTGCGTGTTGTCGTATATCTTCCGGTTTCTAAAGAAACTCTTCATAAAGATCAAAGCGGCATATAAAACCACAATGGGACGAATGCGCAGGACAATACTGTAAACGGCGGACGTCTTTCTCGTTACGAAATCGGGGGCAATGTGAAGCTGATAGCGGCGAATGCTGAAAATACGCAGAAAATGAGGCAGCGCGTTACTAATAGCCATGGAAACATAGGCGTATTTTCGTCCGATGTCGGCGCTGTCCTTGCCGCCGATGGAAAGTTTCAGCTTAAGCTTTCGAATTTTAATAAGCTTCCAGTATGGATAGTCGTAATCTCTCCAGGAATACAGCAAAGCTCTGAAGATG
>DUUG01000006.1 GCA_012841675.1 Clostridiales bacterium | reverse complement strand
TGTTTGATTGGACACGATGGTGTTGGCAATCTGCAGCCCGGCCAGGTTAAAAGTCTTGGTCGGTGCGGTGCAGGTAATCGTACTGTCGGCAAAATCCGGAGAAATCGAGGCAAACACCGTATGCTTATGTCCGGGGGTTATAAAATCCGCGTGGATTTCATCGGACACCACGGGAACCCCGTGTTTGATACAGATTTGGCCATATCGGGCAAGCTCCTCCTCCGTCCAAACACGCCCCACCGGGTTATGGGGACTGCACAAGATGGCAAGTTTTACGTTTTCTTCTACTATTTTCTTCTCTAAATCCTCAAAATCCATGGTATACTTGCCGTTTTCATAAAGAAGCGGGTTTTCCACCACTCTGCGATTGTTGTTTGCAACGGAGGAGAAAAAAGGGTAATACACCGGGGGCTGGATCAAAACGGCGTCTCCCTCGCTTGTAAGCGCCTGGATGGCCATACAGACGGCAAACACCACACCCGGCATCTTAATAAGCCAACCCTCCTCTATCTGCCATCCAAACCGCTTGTCATACCATTGGTAGAGCGCGTCGAAATAGCTCGACCCCGGGTCGTCGCTGTAACCGAATATGCCGTGGCGCACACGCTTCTCCAGCTCTTCCAGCACGACCGGCGGAGCGGGAAAGTCCATATCCGCTACCCAAAGGGGCAAAAGACCTTCGGGCAAATCCCAGCGATGGGCAAAATCGTACTTTAAAGAATCTGTATTTCTCCGTTCGACCACCTGATCAAAATCAAAGGGCATCAATACCCCCCCTTTTTTATCATGTATATGCAGGGACCAAATTAAATATAGTACATGATGAAATCTTCGCCGTGCTTATCGGCCTCTGCCACCAGATCCGCCACGCTGATTTCCTGCAGCTTTTGGAAAATTGCCTCATCCAGCCCCTGGAAAACAAACCGAAGGGCCTCCTCTATATCCGGCGCCGTTTCCGGCACGGTATCCTCCGCAGGCTCAAACAGAGAGATCTCAATGGTTGACAGCACATCCAGCACAGATATCTCCTTGGGAGGGCGAGTCAGCTGATACCCGCCCTGCGCCCCCTTGACCGAGTGGACAATCCCGCCCCGTCTTAACAGGGAAAACACCTGCTCTAAATAAATTTTGGAAATGCCTAGCTTTTCCGAGATACTAATAACCGTTATATATTCATTTAAGTTAGGCTGCCGAGCCATATGCGTCACAGCAGCCAGTGCGTAACGACTTTTAGCGGATAGCCGCATACCGATCTCCTTTCGGGGCGTACCCCTATTTCATATATTACTACTATGTATTAAATGATATAAGATAGACCGGCAATTGTCAATCTTAAAAAAGAAAAAACACGTCGCCGACGTGTTTTTCTCTCCAGGTTGCAATTTTAGTTGACTTTGGCTGGCAATATCTCGTTGGGGTCGATATATTCCCCGTTGCGCATCACTTCAAAATGCAGGTGCGACTCGTCTAAGGTTTCAAAGGCCGCTGTGGTTCCTACCGACCCGATAATCATGCCGGCTGATACGGCATCGCCCACATCCACAGAGGGCATTTTGGACAAGCCGCAGTAAATGCTTCGAACTCCGTCCTCATGCTCAATGGCCACTACGACGCCCTTAAACGGATCTTCGTACACGTCCACTACTTTCCCTTTAGCCACCGCCATAACAGGTTCGCCGACGGCTGCGGCCAGGTCAATGCCCGTATGTGTGCGCCAATCATCCATGGTGGGGTTGTAGACCGGCGTGCTGCCCGAATACGGACGAATCACTTCTCCCGGCAACGGACGAACATAAAAGATCTTCTGGGGCGGTTCAGTTTTGACCGGAGGCTTGGCCGTCGTTGTGCCCACGGGCACATTGGTAACCGTCTGTTGTACGGGCATGGTCGGCTCTTCGGTCGGAGTAAATGTGTAGGGCACCGATGTCGCAAGTCCTAAATCCGGCAGATCCGGAAGTTCAGGCACGTCTAAGCTTCGATTGGAGAACAAAACTACATAGCCTGAGATACCGATCGCCGCAATGCAAAGACACAACACCAGGTAAAATCCCTTGCCGGCCAGAAAGAAATTCGCCTTTTTCGAGACTTTTTCCAGCTTTCCGGATTCCTTTTCTTGGTTCATATGGGTTATACACCTCCTGCGGTTAGTATAACCTCGCTTTTCCTCCCTTATACGGACAAGCCCGCCTTAATTGGCAAAATAATCAAATTTTCTGCCTTTTATTTTATCTATTATTCTCTCCCATATTTGTAATTTTTATATGCCAAAAATGGCACGGAGTGGTTGAACATTCGCATACGTTTTCCGTATGGACGGATTTTTCAAATTAAGCCAAGCGCAAACTTGCCGGTTTCTTTTTCCGCAAAATACAATGCCGCGAGAAGCATATACTCCTCGCAGAGCGGATGCACCTTCCGGAACATAAGCGGCGAGCGGCGCTTTCCTATGGATCGCATGCCATGCGATAGCATGGTCTTTTTCGAGCGCTCATTGGGCAGGAAATGGCTTCCGTAGATCAGCTCTAATCCCACTTTCTCGAGCGCAAACTGCATCACGGCAGCGGCGGCCTCTTTGGCATATCCCTTTCCCCACCATTTCCGGCCGAGGGTGTAGGCAAGATTGGCCGTCTCGCTATGAGCGCTCGTTCCCGTCAGCGTAACCATGCCAACCGGCCGATTGCCCTCTGCCGGGTCTTTTGGCATAATGTCCCAATAGTACGTCTCCGCCCGCCGATACGCCTTTATTTTTTCTCCAGAAATGCCTCCACATCCGAGAGTTTCGGCATAATCTTCGTGGTCATATACCGATATACCTCAGGGTCGGCGCCCCAGTTCTCCCAGACGGCCTGTGCATCCGTTTTTGAAAGCCGGCGCAAAATCAGCCGAGGAGTTTCCAATGAAACTGTGCCTAAATGCCGCATCTCCACATATACCCGTTATGGGGCATTTTTCTGCAGATCCGCCCTAATCAGCTCATAAAGCGACAGCGCTTCCTCCTGCAGCATATCAACGCCGTACACTTTTTCCAGCTCCGCCAGAATATGGGCCGCCTTCTCCCTATCTCCGTCGCGCCATGCCTTATCCATGGCAAACAGAAGCTCGTACGTTTGCAGAAGCTTATCCCTTTCTTCTCGCAAACGCTCCGCTTCCTCC
>DUUG01000072.1 GCA_012841675.1 Clostridiales bacterium | reverse complement strand
GAATCATATAGGCATGTGGCAAGTCCCGCACATCGGCAACAGGCACGTTTTCTGCCCGCTCGCTCCAAGAAAACCAAGGACGGGGAGAAGTTTGCCTTGCTGCGTCAATGACGTCTGCCACCACAGCGCTGGCCGTGGGCAGCTTGCCTGCGCCTCGGCCGCGGAACATAAGCTCGCCCGAAGCGCTTCCTTTGACGATAAGGGCGTTAAATACATCGTTAACGGAATACAAGGGGGAATCCTCCGGCACTAAAGTAGGCGAAACGCCCAAGTGATATACACCGTTTTTGCCCTTGACAACTCGGCCGAGAAGCTTGATTCGACAGCCTAGTTCCTTAGCCAAAGCCATATCCGCAGTGGTGACGTCCTCAATGCCTACGGTATGGATTTCCTCCGGGGCAACGTAAGAGCCCAGCGCAAGGGAAGCAAGTATACTGGTTTTGCGACAGGTGTCTTTTCCGGAAATATCCGCTTCCGGATTCTGCTCGGCATAGCCAAGTGCCTGTGCCTGCATTAAAGCGTCTGTAAAGCTTGTATTGGACTGCTCCATCTGGGTTAGAATGTAGTTCGTGGTACCGTTTAAAATACCGGAAATTTCATTGAGTTCGTTGGCAGCCAGGCAATTTTGCAGCGGGCGAATAATGGGAATACCGCCGCCCACGCTGGCTTCGTATAAATATTCAGCGTTATTCTGCGCCGCAAGGGCAAACAGCTCAACACCCTTGGCAGAAACAAGCTCTTTATTGGGTGTGACGACGGTTTTGCCCGCCGCAAGCGCCCTTTTCGTCAGCTCGAAGGCAACGCCCTGCCCGCCGATAGCCTCCACCACAATCGAAACGGAAGGATCTTTCTCAATAACGGAAAAATCTTTTATAAATAAATCGGCATAGGGGCTTTGAGGAAAATCCCGAATGTCAAGTATGTACTTTATACGGAAGGTTTGACCGGTTCGACGCATCAAAACCTCTCTGTTTTCTTCAATTACTTCAACGACGCCGCTGCCGACCACGCCATATCCCAGTACTGCTACGTTAACCATCCTGTCATCTCCCTCCTAGAAGTATGCGCCATGTTTTCCATGTATAGCAAAATGGATAAATTCCCATTCTGTTGTATATGAAAGAAAGTATATCATATTTTCAACGGATTGACAATGGAGGAATCCATAAATCCTTTTCAGAAAGTTTACGGCTTGTCTTTCATTTTTGTGGAAAATAGGTTATAATATGCAAAGGATTTAGGATCTAATCAGATTCCTACACCTATGAGGCAATCTTTCGAGATTACATACCATTAAACTGTCTTACATTTCATATTAGGCGTATTGCCGCGCCGGAAGGAACCGCCATGCAAAACGAGTCTTTTTACAAGCTTATAAAACCCATCATCATTTTGTTATATATCGTTATTGGCATTTATGCGTTTAAATTTGTCATGGATTATGTGCTTCGGTGGGTTCTGCCGTTTATCATCGGTTTTCTTCTATCCAGAATGGCCCTGCCTTTGCGGACCTTGATGATCGATAGATTTCGTATGAAGGACAAGCTTGCGTCGGTTCTGGCAACGACGCTGGTTCTTGTGCTCTTTCTAGGGCTTGTTGTCGGCATTATATTCTTCCTTTATCAAGGTATTTTGCCTTTCTTGGACAATCTCGAGCAATTGTACGAAGATTTAAGCGCACAACTGTCTCAAACAGGCGACCGTTTGATGGAGTATTTTTCCAGCTTGCCCGAAGCCTTGAGAGAGTCCTTAGAAGAGGCCATGAAGGGTATTCCCAGAAGCATTGATTTTGCAGGGCTTATTGGCGGTCCTCTTTTGCGCGCTGCGGGAAATGTGCCTTTATTTTTGCTGTCTATCATTGCAACGCTCGTATCGGCCTTTTTCTTTGTAATAGATAACAAACGGATCCGCAATTTTGTTACGAAGCTGATAAAGCCGGATCTGTATACAAAGATCTCCAGAACCTACCGCCATCTATTTTCCAATCTGTTCAAATGGCTGAAATCGCAGACCATTTTGGCATTAATCTGCGCGGTTGAGCTTTTGATTGGATTTTTAATCCTGGGGCTGAAGCATCCGCTGTTGCTGGCCGGTATTATCGCGTTTGTCGATTTTCTGCCCGTATTGGGGGCAGGCGGTGTCTTGATCCCTTGGGCCTTGATCGCCTTTATACTGGGGAATGTCAAGCTTGCCATTGGGCTTTTGGTTTTGTACGTTGTGATCCTTATGGTAAGAAATCTGGTTGAGCCCCATGTCTTGGGACAGCAAATCGGCATGCATCCGCTTTTGACCCTGTTTAGCATTTATCTTGGTTTCCGTATGTATGGATTTTTGGGCATGCTGATTGTGCCGCTTTTGTTCATTACGGTAATTCAACTTAACCAATGGGGTTATATACGGCTCTGGCGTGACAAGAACACCGACTCCGAGGAGGAGGCATTGCCGCCCGATTCGGACTAGCATAGAAAAAACCGTGGGCATTTCAAGGAATAACTGCCAGCGATATAGTTCCACCGGGAGGGTAGGTAAACGTGACTTTCGTTAGAAAGGCAACAAAGGAAGATGCACCGGAGATTATCAGGCTCTTGCGGCAAATTTCCACGCTGCACAGCGTCGGCAGGCCGGAAATTTTCAAGCCCGACTCCACAAAATATACGGAACAGGAACTAACCGAGCAAATCGAAAACAAAAAACTCATCATCTTTGTGGCGGAGGAAGAGGCAGGTACGCTGCTTGGCTATGCCATTTGCATCCTTCGGGACTATCAAAACAACAATGTTATCCATCCGCATAAGGTTCTGTATCTGGACGATTTATGTGTTGACGAGGAAAAACGAGGCAAAAAGGTGGGGCAGTTGTTGATGGATGTGGTAGAAGCGGAGGCGGCTGCCCTTGGATGCATGTTTGTTGAGCTGAACGTTTGGGTGTTTAATAAGCGTGCTATTGGGTTTTACGAAAGAAATGGATTTTCGCCGCGCTCGATTCGTATGGAAAAGAAACTATAAAACATAAAAAACAAGGGGTATCGTAACAAACACGATACCCCTTTATTTATTGCGGAATCTCCTGCGCTTTTTTGGAAGGAGGGTTCTTGACTTTCTTTGCATATTGCTTTTGCTGCGCAGATTTTTGGGCGGCTCTGTTTTCGTCAATTTTCTGATGCAAAGCCTCCAACGCGTCTGAAAGGCCGCCTAGATGGTCGATCAAACCAAGAGAAACGGCTTCTTCCCCGTATATAAGGCTGCCAATATCGGTGGTGAGCTCGCCGGTTTTTAGCATCATGGCCTTATATTGCTCCGCGCTGATTTTAGAATTTCGCGTTACAAAGCGGATAATCCGTTCCTGTACCTTTTCAAAATAATAATACGTCTGCGGAACGCCGATAACGAGCCCGTTCATTCGAACAGGATGAATGGTCATAGCAGCAGACGGAACGATAAACGACAGATCCGCCGCCACGGCCAAGGGAACGCCGATGGAATGACCGCCTCCCAAAACCAGTGAAATCGTCGGCTTTTTCATCGAACTTATAATCTCGGCAATGGCAAGCCCTGCTTCTACATCGCCGCCCATGGTATTTAAGAGGATGAGAAGGCCCTCGATTTCCGGGCTTTCTTCAATGGCGGCCAATTGGGGCAGGACGTGTTCATAGCTGGTTGCTTTATTTTGAGGCGGCAGAGCGATATGGCCTTCAATTTGGCCCACAATGGTCAGACAATGGATAGAATGCCGACTGCCCTTTTCCGTAATCGCTCCAAGTGATTCGATCTGTTGCACTTGTCGTTCGGTCAGACCGGGTTCTGCATTCTTCATTGGCTCACTTTGAGGCGGGTGAGGGTGTTCCATTGCATTACTCCTTTAAATTAATAGGTTAGCCCGATTTTTTTAAACAGTTCCCCCAACAGGATAAAAGAGCTTGGAAGCTTAACGCCCATATCAATACAAACTGCCAACGTAAACGTAATAACATATATAACAGAATATATTACTAGGCTTTTATATTGACGGCTCTTGATAAGCTGCGGCACTTCGAAAATGAGAAGAATAGCAAGCACGATAAATACATGTAGCATCATGTCTGCATTACTCCCAACTGTATGCCTTTTTTCTTTTTGATGGCTTTTTGGATCAAGTAAACAACCGCAGTCATCGCGGGCAGGAAGTGTTGAAAAAACGACCAAAGCCAGGGGACAAAGGAACTGGCAGTACCGAGATGCTGGATTACATCGGTTACAACGCTAGAACTGTAGATGACCAAAAACACACCGAGGATGAAAGGCAAAGTGTTATAATTTTCAAGATTTAAAAGCTGAGCCAGACCGAGCGTTGATGCATAAAGCACAATGGAAAGTCTGAAAAATATTTGCATAACTAAACCGGTGGCAAATAAAATATCGATTCGGCCAATGGACTGGGATCCGCTTAACAGGCGGAAGCTTTCTAACGATGGCATGACAAACCATCCGGTCAAGCAACCTAGCGTAGCCACATCGTGTAAAACATTAAGAATTAAAAGCAAAGCACCGGCGATAAATCCAAAAATAAAGCTTTTTGCCAGCTTTCGTTGTTCATTGACCGCGGGCATCAGCATGAGAAATATTACCGTTTCGCCGTAGGGAATCGTCATAGTTGTATGAATTCCCTGTATATAATTGGCCGGTGGCGCATCAAATAGCGGGAGAAAATGGGAAATGGACAAACGGTTAAAAGTAAAAACAATACCTGCTACATTAATAAGGATAGACGTGTACACAACGGCTGCCCCGTAACGGGTGACCGATTCGGGACCATACTTAACTGACCAGGCCGCTACTAGGACAAGTATCAACTTTGTAAAGCTCATCGGGGTTTCCGGCAACAGTGTTAAGTTGATAAGGCGCGCTACGTGAGTTAATGTCAGCGCAGACAAGGTCATAAAAAACCACAGATACAAAGCAGAGATAATAAAACCAAGCACTGGACCAAAAACGGAACGGTTAATCTGAAACAGATTTTTGTTAGGGTGCTGTTTAGCAAGATATACATAAAGGCATAAAACCGGTATAGACAGTATCATACCGGCGGTATAGGCCATCCATGTCTCTGATCCGAGTATCGAGAACAAAAATCCGGTTAATATACTGGCAGAAAGCGTATAACAGCAAATGGCAAAAAATAGCTGTCTCGCGGAAAACTTACTGTTAAACAAGCATTAACACCACGCTTTCTTTACCCATGCGGACAATTCTTCCGACGGTCTCTATAATTAAATCCACTTCTACTTCCATAGTGACTTGGGGAAACAATTCGTCCCAACGGTGTTCAATTTTCTTCCATTCTTTTGGATGGCTGATATTTAATTGATTGGCTATCCCGAAAATATCCGCATTTAATTCTTGGGCTCGTAAAAAGCTTGTTGCAACATAATCCTTCAATGCGTTCTTACCATATTCAACAAGAGTATTATATAATTCATCCATGGATAAGGAGGTATGCCCTTGCAGTTCCGACAGGGCGGAACGCTGATGGATTTTCACCTTTACATGAGGAATATCGTCTTTCATGGATATCGAAAGCTTTGTTTTGGAGTGTTTTATTTGCAAAAAGGCTTGACCATGCGGCGTATAAAGGGGAATCAATCCGTCTGTTACATCATTGGTTATTAAACGAAATCCAGACGTTGCCTTTTCATCCATGGTGCCAACCAAACGTCCCTTTTTCAGCACGGCAAGGCCGGCTAAACTCATTGTTGGCGTGCCATTATCATCTATTATTTTGATAAAGCCTATGGGGGAAGCCTGGGATTTGCTTAGTAAATTTTGCATTAAACGCAAAAGATCCGTACTATAACCGTCTGATGTCACCGACTGACTTTCATCCAACCGGACAAGATGCTCTGAGGGCAGTTTTTCCAGGGGCGGCGCCAAGGAAAGCACATCTTTCGCTGTACCCTCAGCAATAAATACAAGAACGTCCATTCGAGATTCATTATCGCGGGTGAAAAAGTCAAACCACTCCAACAATCCATGTTCTGCCTGATCTTTTCCAAAAACAATGACTTGGTTATGCTCTAGAATTATCTGGCGGCTGGTACTATTAAAAAATTCGCGGATGCTCTGATGAATTCCATGGGCGGTTTTTTGCGTTATATAGAAGCTGCCGCCGCCACTGCCTTGGCTTTTATCTCCGCCGTCACCTTTGCCTCCGCTTCCGCTCTCCTCTGTAGATTTATTGACCTGCAGCGTCAAACTGATCATGCCATTTTCGGCACGATCAATGCCCATTCCAGTGACCAAAGCCATGTAGTTCAGCTCGTATCTGTCCCAACAGCCGGCAAGAAGCAGTAGTGCCAGTATTGCGGACAATAGGCTTAACCTTTTTTTCAAGGAAATCATTCTTCTGATTCCTCCTCAGATCTCTCAAATGTAGCAGCGGGTGGGGGTTTTTTTGTTTGAGAGCGGACAACGTTTTTGCCAACAAGCAAGTCGGGCCTTGTTCGCATCAACCAAAGCGGCATTCGAACAAATAAATCCTTGGCGTATTGGGGATGAGGAGGAGCGATACCGGAAAGATAGGGAATGCCGAAGGTGTTAAGAGAGGACAGATGCACTTGCAGCGCAAAAAAAGCAAGCAAAATTCCGTATATGCCCATGGCGGATGCAATCGACAGCATTACCAGCCGAAGAATACCAATAGGATCGTTGAAATCGGGAATTATAAAGGTGGAAACAATGGTAATAGCAACTATAATGACCGTGGTAGTGCCGACAATACCGGCAGAAACGGCTGCCTCTCCCATAATAAGCGCGCCGACAATGCTGATGGTTTGTCCAATCGGTTTAGGAAGGCGAAGTCCTGCTTCGCGGATGATCTCAAAAGAAATTACCAAAATAAGGGCTTCAATATAAGAGGGAAAAGGCGTTGTCTCTCTTAGCTTCAAAATGGTCAAAAGGAGAGTGGTTGGAATCATTTCCGGATGGAAGGTAGTGAGAGCGACAAACAAGGCAGGCCCCATTATGGCAATATAAAACGCAAAATATCGAACAATGCGGATCAAGCTGGCGTAATAGGGGCGGTTGTAGTAGTCTGCCGGATCCTGAAAGGCCTCCATATAGAGATAGGGGACCGTTAGAACAAAGGGGGAACCATCTACGATGATGGCAATACGCCCCTCCAAAATTTTGGCAGCCACAGTGTCAGGCCGTTCGGTGGCCCCGATGGTTGGAAAGATGGAAAAAGGATCATCCTCGATGATCTGTTCAATGTAGCTGGATTCGGGAATGGCGTCAATATTCACAGCTTTTAGGCGCTTGCGAACGATATTTAGAAGTTCCGGGCGGACAATGTCCTTGATATACACGATACAGACGTCTGTTTTTGTCTGTTTGCCTAGCGTTATGGATTCCATACGAAGGTTGTGGGTTTTCAATCGCCGCCGGATTAGCATGGTGTTAGTGCGCAGAGTTTCCGTAAAACCGTCCCGGGGACCGCGGACCACGGAGGCGGTCTGAGGTTCGGAAATGCTGCGTTTTTCCCATCCTTTGCTGGAAATAATCAAAGCATGATCTGAGCCGTCCAGCATAAAAGCGGCATCGCCGGACAAAACGGCATCCGAAACCGCCTTTCGGTCGCCGACCTGTATAATATCGCTAGAGCAAATGGAAGTTGTTTTTAGGAAGGAAAGGATACCTGGCATGCCGATTCGGCCCTTGGCCGCAAAATCCCGGCTCATCAAAGGCGTCAGTACGCCGTCCCGGAGAGTGGTTTCATCGGCAAGTCCGTCAATATAAAACAAAGCGCCGTGCAGGGAATAATCCAGTCCAAAGGAAAAACGGCGCGCTTTCACGTCGTTTGCGTTGCCGAGCGTTTTTGCCAGCATCGTAATATTGCGGGTCAACGATGTGGAAAGTTTGTCGTTTAACTGATCCTTTGCACTGGGCTGACTATCTGCCTTTAAATCCGGAGAGGGAGCCGGCGGCGGTTCTCTTTGCCAAGCGTTGTTATGCATCCGCCGCTGCCACCGTTTTAGAAGTTTTATCATCAAGGAAAACATAAAATTCCTCCTGTTCCGTCCTGCGTATTATGAGCGTTCACGTGGGAAAATATGCTTTCCCGGCTAAAATAAAGAAACGCCGCATTAAAATTAGCGGCGTTCCAATTTATGGCGTGATTTACTTTGTTTCGCTGCAGGAAGTTACGTCTGTCTGCGGGTACATGGCTTCCCGGAAGCGTTTTGCCTTTTCGGCAGTCAGCATTTCGTCGGCACTCAGATGTGCTTGAAACAGTTCGGGCAGTTTTTCTATCGGAAACCCATTTTCGAACCAAAGATCTGAGCCGGCGTAAGGCAGAAGATATTCGTTCAGCGTTTCCAAGGGAAGAAGATACAAATCCTGCTCGGGCAGGAAGGCATTCGCCAGACCGTAGGGCACGGACACTTTCCCGTCCACAATCGGATAGGCATAGCTTCGCACAAGCGAAACCGGGTTGTTTATTGTTCCCAGTTTGTCCGCTTTCCAAATGGTGTTGTAAACGGTCACTGCCGCGCCCCCGCCGAGCGGCTTAAGTGTGTTCCCCTGATCCGAAAAGCGGTGGAAGGCAACTAGCCAACGCTCCGCATCGGCCAGAAGCGTATATGCCGCTTCGGGAACGGCGTAGCAGGCTTCCTCCGGCGGGACGAAGGGTGAATTGCGAACCGCATATACCGGCTCAACGGCCAGCTGTGCAATACGATAAGAAAATCCGTCCAAATAATATGTCTCCGGAAGGACAGATTGTACGGTTGCCAATACCCATGTGTTTTCGATTGCTCCGCCTTCGACAAAGCCAATGTAGGTGCCGTGGTCGGCCAAGGGCACTGTGGTTTGGGAGTTTTCTTTGCATGGGCCAGCGGAACAGCCAAAAAGTAATAATACTAATATGGAGACTATAATATACAAGATTTTCATTATATCTTCCATCAAGATATGCTTGCTGTCATATAGTAGCTAATAGAACCACTTGATGTTTTTGTGTTGATGTGGACCAAAACTACTTTTTTTGCGCCAGCAAGTCCATATACTCTGTTTTGCGGATTATTTTCGTTAAGGGGAAGGTGAGTATTATCTAGAAAAAATCTTGATGAATAATAGAAGTTTGAATTTGAATAGCCTAGTAAATCATGACTCAACACCCCCTTCTAATTCATATTATATTAATTTTATTGAAAGTGTAAATGCTTATTATATAAAATATTTAAAATATTTACCCGGCCGCATTGTGCAGCCGGGTAAACATTTATGCTTCTTTCCAGAAACCGAAGTAGCGGCCCATCCAGTAGGCCAGCGTGTACACATAGCAGCTTTCCACACACCAGATGCCGCCGGAATCTTCGTTGCGATACTGCCAGGGGTTGCGGTCGTATTTGGAGATAAACCGCTCGTCGGGCGGAAGCAGGAAGGAGGTTTCCTTATACCCGCCAGAAAGTACGCGCATAGCCACGTCTTTTCTTCCTTCCAGGCTGACGCCGGCAGCCAAACGGGAGGGATTCGTGCGGTAGAGCCATGTTGCCAAAGCTTCCATGTCGATTTCCTCGTCGGGGCAGGCAAGCTTAAACGCCATGTCGTAGAAGGGGTTATGCTCACGGGCGATGGACGGACGCCAGCTGATAATGCCCTTGCGGAATTTATTTTTCAGAACCTCGTCCTTTTCAAGGTCAATAAGACCCCAGAAAGCACAAGCCGCCAGCATATGGTCGCCGTACATGATATCCTCATACAGCTCAAGACCTTGGGCAAGTGAAGCCTGATAGAAACGGTCGTGATGTTTTTCCGGCAGGTCGGCATAGCCCAAAGAAAGCAGATGGTCATACGCTTCCTGCCATTTGCCTTTTTCGCCCAGAATGTGCATGGTAGTTTGCAGATACATAAGCACCTGAGCGGAGTTCAGACAAGCGTCCACCCAGCCCAAACCGTCGGAGAAGTATTCCGGGCTCCATTTTGCCCATGTGGTGGGTTTGCCGTCACATTCGACCAGCTGATAGCCGTTGTCAACAATATGCTCCATGGTGTTGCGCACGGACATGCGAATCAGCTCGGCGAGCTCAGGGTCACCCGGGCCCAAAATATCATAGGCATAGCGCAGATGCAGGAAATGCCCCGTGATTTCATCGCTGCTGGTATCGCCTTTATATGTAACATCGTTGTCGGTAAAGCCCTCATCGGTATACAGTCTGGCCAGGCGCTCGGGAACGGGGTGAGAAGCGTCGATTTCAATCCCTGCAATACCGCGCTTGCGGGAAGAATTTGTTTCCAAGCAGGTGGCTTTGCCGTTCTTTTTGCGGTAGAAAAGCCCATTGGGAATGGGCTCCGGCCCTACCATATAGGAACGGGCAACAAATCCGTTGCCCCGGCCGGAAATGTTCATTAGAAGCAGACAAGCTTCGCAAGCACGGGTGGCAATGGCGCGGACATACTGGGTTTCAGGGTCGTCTTCGCCCTTTTCGGCGGCCAACACGGCATAGTGGAAAATCTCGCCCAAGGCAAAGTTGGCGGTAAACAGCCCGTCGTTGTCGGAGTGACCGTAAAACACGCGGGAGCAGAGATCCCTGGGCCGCTCAAGCTTCCGCTGGCTGTACATACCGCGGCGGTCAACAAATCGAATGCTTTCGTCCAGAAGAAGATCGGCTTTATCCTTCATGGAAAGGACCTTCATTTCAATATGGGTCACGCCTTCGGCGGTTTGCACCCAAACACCGTCTTTTTCGGCCAGCAAAGCCTGTACATCGTTGTCGAGCAGGTCGCGGGGCGCACTGAAATACTGGATCACATTTTCAGGCCGCGATGCATTTTTTTCATAACGGGTAAGACCGGTGGATGCGCCCATCCAGACTACGCCATCGCATTCCGCAAAGCATTTGTATTCGCTTTTTGCCGACGGAAGGGGATGGGGAAATCCGGTAAAGTCGAACGAACCGGAGCAGGTTAGCCCGGCGGGTATTTTTTCATCACCGTGCGCATAGTGGGTGGAGAAACGAGTAGGCTGGGGCGTAAGATTATAAGGGGTTGTCATAATATGCCTCCTTTAAATTTTTTATTTAACGCCAACACGGGCGCAAAGTGCAAACAGTTCACAATCGTGGCATTTGGGAGATCTTGCCGTGCAAACGGCCCGGCCATACCAGACAAGTCGGTGGCAAAAGTCGTTCTGCTCCTCAGGGGGGATCAGTTTCTTTAATCGGAATTCCACCTTTTTCGGATCCTTGGAATCGCATAGGCCAAAGCGATTGGACAAGCGGATGCAATGAGTATCGGCCACAATGGCAGGCTGCTTATAAATATCTCCCAGCATAAGGTTGGCCACTTTTCGTCCAGCGCCGGGGATTTCAAGAAGCTCGTCCATGGTATGAGGAACTTGGCCGCCAAATTTAGAAAGAAGCCAAATAGCCGCATGTTTCAGATCCCGCGCTTTTATACGAAAGAAACCGGTGGGGCGGATAATGGCTTCCAGTTCATCTAAATCAGCATTGGCGAATGCTTCCAATGTGGGATATTTGGCATAGAGGGGAACAGCCACTTGATTGACACGCTCGTCGGTGCATTGGGCGGCCAGTCTGGCAGAGAAAAGAAGCTGCCATGGCTCTTTGTATTCAAGCGAGCAATCGGTTTCGGGATAAATTTCCTTTAACTTTTCAACAATCGCCAAAGCGCGGGCCTGTATATCCAAAGCGTTACTTCCTTTCCAGAAAACTCATTCAGTCAAGTCTTCAGCAAGTGAGCTACATTATATCATACAGCAAAGCAAAAAGGAAGAATGAAAAGGTTGCTTGTGCAAAACAGAGGAACATAAGTCGAAGCCTTGTTATTTGTGTAAATTCCTGTATAATTATTGATATAATAAATTACGAAAGACAGGGGATGGACACGCCATGTCATATGTGAAGCAAGGAATGGATCTTTTAAATCAAATCGATCCCGAACTCGGTTCGGCTGTTTTGGATGAATATGGCCGCCAGCGTCAGAATATCGAACTGATCGCCTCGGAAAACTTTGTTAGCCCGGCCGTATTAGCCGCCGCAGCCACCGTTTTAACGAATAAATATGCGGAAGGGTATCCCGCCAAGCGGTACTACGGCGGTTGCGAGCATGTGGATACAGTGGAAAGCCTTGCCATTGAGCGGGCCAAAAAGCTGTTCGGCGCGGAACACGCCAACGTGCAGCCCCATAGCGGCGCCAATGCCAACCAGGCGGTATATTTTGCCCTTCTTCGCCCGGGCGATACAGTAATGGGTATGAATTTGTCCGAGGGGGGGCATTTAACCCACGGAAGCCCCGTCAACCTTTCGGGCAGCTATTTTAACATCGTTCCGTACGGCGTTGACCCCGAAACGCACTGCATTGATTATGATAAAGTAGAGGCAATTGCCAAGGAATGCAAACCCAAGCTCATTGTCGCCGGCGCCAGCGCCTATGCCAGAACTATTGATTTTGCCCGGTTTACGGAAATTGCCAAATCCGTCGGCGCCTATCTCATGGTGGACATGGCTCACATTGCGGGTCTTGTTGCCGCGGGGCTGCATCCCTCTCCGGTGCCGTATGCGGATGTGGTTACCACTACAACGCATAAGACGCTGAGAGGGCCCAGAGGCGGTTTGATCCTTTGCAAAGAGGAGCTTGCCAAGCAGATTGACAAAGCCATCTTCCCCGGTACACAGGGCGGACCTTTAATGCATATTATTGCAGCAAAAGCCGTATGTTTCGGCGAAGCGTTGCAGCCTTCTTTCCAGGATTACCAGAAAAAGGTAATTGCCAACGCCAAGGCTTTGGCCGCCGGTTTGTTAGAAGAAGGCTTCCAGCTTGTCTCCGGCGGAACGGACAACCATCTGCTTCTGCTTGACCTGCGTTCTGTGGGTGTCACCGGCAAGGAGCTTCAGCACCGCCTGGACGAGGTGCATATTACCACCAACAAAAATACCATTCCGGGCGACCCGCAAAGCCCCTTTGTCACCAGCGGATTGCGCCTTGGTACGCCGGCTGCCACGTCCCGCGGCTTAAACGAAGAGGATATGCGCGTCATTGCCCGGCTTATTTGGCTTACGGCGACGGAATTTGAAACGAAAGCCGATGAAAACCGGGCGGCAGTCGCCAAAATCTGTGCCAAATATCCGCTTTACGAATAAATTTGCCAAAAAGGGAAGGGGGTTTTTGCATGTATCGACCGCTTGCGGATAAAATCCGCCCAAAATCTTTAGATGAAATGGTCGGTCAGCGCCATCTGCTCGGCAAAGGTGCCATGCTGCGCCGGATAATCGAGTCAGGCTCCATCCCGAATATGATTTTTTACGGCCCGTCCGGCATTGGGAAAACGACGTTGGCCAACATTATCGCCCAACAAACCGACAGGAAGCTTTATAAGCTAAACGCCACAACGGCCGGGATTGCCGATATTAAGGCCATGACGGAGGAAATCGGCTCTTTGCTGGCCCCCGGCGGGATATTGCTTTATTTGGACGAGATCCAGTATTTCAATAAAAAGCAGCAGCAGTCGCTTTTAGAGTTTATTGAAAACGGAAGCATCACTTTAATTGCGTCTACCACGGAAAATCCCTATTTCTACGTCTACAACGCCATTTTAAGCCGGTGTACGGTATTTGAGTTCAAACCGCTGACCACCGACGAGCTGATTCCTGCCGTGCGCCGGGCCTTTGCCGCCGCATCGGCAGAATCGGGGGTTGAACTTGTGGCAAGTGACGAAATCTGCCGTAACATTGCATGGGGCAGCGGCGGCGACGTTCGCAAGGCGATCAATGCTGTCGAGCTGTTGGCGGCGGCTGCCCCGGCGGATGTAAAGTCTGTGGTCATTTCCGAGGAGGATGTGGCGCAGGTTTCGCAGAAGTCCGCTATGCGGTATGACAGGGAAGGGGACGCCCATTACGATATATTGTCCGCTTTGCAAAAATCCGTCCGCGGAAGCGATCCTAACGCCGCCTTGCATTACCTGGCAAGGCTTTTAACGGCCGGGGATCTTCCGTCTGCCTGCCGAAGACTTTTGGTCATGGCAAGCGAGGATGTGGGTCTTGCCTATCCGCAGGCTATTATGATCGTCAAAGCCTGTGTAGACAGTGCTTTGCAGCTTGGTCTGCCGGAGGCGCAACTTCCCTTGGCGCAGGCGGTGGTGCTTATGGCAACAGCGCCCAAGTCCAACTCTGCCGCCAAAGGCATTTGGGCGGCTATGGGCGATGTGGCCGCCGGAAAAACAGGGGAAATCCCCGCCCATATCAAAGACGCCCACTATCAAGGGGCGCAGAAGCTGGGCCGAGGGCTAACGTATCAGTATCCCCATGATTTTCCGGGAAGCTGGGTCAAACAGCAGTACCTGCCCGACGAAATCGCCGACGTGGTGTACTATGAGTACGGCCATAACAAGTTAGAGCAGGCCACAAAGCGCTATTGGAATCAAATACAAGATAAATCCTAAAGAGGAACGTATGGAATACAACTATTTTTGGGAAAAAGGGCTTTCGGCTGACAATCCCGCAAGAAATATCCGCAAGCTCGTTTTTGAAGACGAACAAGGCTTCATCGACGAGTTTGATGAAATTGATGAAATGGCTTATCACCTCGTTTTAATGGCGGAGGATAGGCCCGTTGCCTGCGGCCGGATTTTTCCGGCCGATGAACCGGATACCTTTAAGCTGGGCCGATTGGCGGTTTTAAAGGAATACCGTGGGCTGGGGCTTGGCGTTAAAACCGTTCTTGCCTTGGAAGAAAAGGCAAAAAGTCTTGGGGCAAAGGGCATCATGCTGTCTGCCCAAGAAAGGGCGCGCGGGTTTTACGAATCTTTAGGGTATAAAGCCGAAGGCGATATATACTATGAAGAATACTGCCCGCATATTAAAATGACGAAAACACTGTAAAATCACTCCCGCCGGAAGTTTCGGTGGGGGTTTTCCTTTAGAGTCCACTTAGTAATCTCTTTGTGTTTGTATTACTAATTCTTATGGAAATCGGCTATTTTACATAAATACAACGATAAATGGGCTTTATTCTGCCCTGCGGTACGTAACTCGTAGCATTACATGAGTACCAACCTGAAATAATATCCCAAT
>DUUG01000071.1 GCA_012841675.1 Clostridiales bacterium | reverse complement strand
CCATGCCTTCTTCTGGCTTTCGATGTAATCTTCCATCCGAGCCTTCAAGAACGCAACCACTTCCGGCTCTTCCTTGGCCACGTTGTTCAGCTCAAGGGGATCCTTGATGAGGTTGTAAAGCTCGATTTCCTCTTTATAATGGAAGTCCGGCTCAAGAGCAACAATGAGCTTCCACTCAGGCGTACGCCAGCCATGCTTGCGCATCCAAGTGGCTTCCGTCAAATACATCTCGGTTTCGGGCTCGCGCTCGCCGCCTTCCCAGAGGGGAACCAGACTGCGACCGTCAAAACGAAGGTCTGTCTTGATGTCCAGCAGCTCGAGGATGGTGGGCATAACGTCTTTCTGCTGCACATAGTCTTCAAAGATATAGCCCTCCGGAACAACACCGGGGTATTTGAATACCAGCGGTATATGCAGCGTGCCTTCATACAGACCGTGGTGGTCGTAGTAGCAATCGTGCTCGTCCAAAGTTTCGCCGTGGTCAGAGGTCAGCACGATGAGGGTTTCGTCCTCGATGCCAAGGTCTTCCAAAACGGCAAAGATTTTCTGGATGCAGCTATCCATGTAGGCAATAGCGCCGTCATACTGGGCGTTGATGTACTCCGCGTCGGTGCAGCCGGAGGGGAACCACTCTCTGAAGTAGTCCCGGAAGGGCTTGAAGTTATACAGATCCTCCAGCGATTTGTTGTTGGGATCAAACTCATCGCCGCCATAGAACATACGATCAAACGGGGCGGGCGGCAGATAAGGCGAATGGGGATCCATATGGCGCATAAAGAGGAAGAAGGGCTTATCTTCTTCCACCAGACGGTGAATCTCTGGAATCGCCACGTCATTCATGTTCTCCGCCTTGTGAGACTTGCCGTCGGGACGGTCGGGGCCCCATCCGGAGTAGTTGAGGTACTTATGGAAGCCGTGGGTGTAGGAGCCGTCGCCAAAGCCGATACAGGTGCAGTTATAGCCTTCATCGGCAAGCACTTCCTGCAGCGTAACGCCCTTGGGAAGCTCGGGCACGTTGCGAAGGGTGACAATGCCGGTGCCGAAGCAGTTGCGGCCCGTGAGCAATGCGGAATAGCCCGGCGGGGTGGGAATGCTGGGGCTGAAGCAGTTTAAGAAGTTAACGCCGCCCTCGGCCATTCTGTCAATGTGGGGCGTGGTCAGCCGCTCATAGCCGCAAAGGCTCATGCGCGTTGAACGCAGAGAGTCAATACCGAAGAACAGGATGTTAGGTTTTTTCTTCATAAAAACATCATTCTCCTTGTTAGTTTATCGGGCAGAAAGTGCCTTTAGGCAAGCATGCATATATCCATAGCTGGAAGCCGCAACAATATTGGCATCCGCCAGGCTCAAAGACGGGCCGATGACCTCCAGGTTGACCGGGCCGTCATATCCGCCGGCAACCAAGGCTTCAAAATAACCGCGCAGGTTAATGTCGCCTACGCCGCAGATCTGCTGCATGGGCAGGCCGGGGCTCTGCTGCCGTCCTACACAGTCGCGAATATGTACGTGCTTCACAGCAGGCAAAACAGCCGCAATGGCTTCTTCCGGTTCTTCGCCGGCGCGGAAAATATGGGACGGGTCCATATCAACGCCGAAGAAGGGATTCTTGATCGCTTCCATCATGCGAAGGGTTGTGGGCGTGTTGTAAACGGAGGCACCCACATGGGCTTTGACGCACAAGGTAACGCCGTAGCTTTCGGCCATCTCGGCCAGCATATTGATGTGTTTAATCGCATTGACTAAATCTTCTTCTACGTCGGCTTTTCCGCCCGGCCCGATGTTGACAACGGGAATGCCGATGCCGGCAGCCGCTTCAAAAGCAAGGCGAAGCCGGTCGGGGTCGGTGGTGGCAACTTCCGTTGCCAGAATGGGCATCTGGAACTCATCGCAGATTTCTTTGATTTCGTTGACCTGATTTTTCCAATCGTCCAGGTTCAGATGCTCGCACATACCGGCAATCGCAGAGATTTCAAATCCGTCATACCCTATTTTTTTCAGGTTTTCGACGGTTTCCCGCAGGGAATAGTCTTTGTACAAAACTGTATTGACACCCAGCTTGATCATAGGCCCGCCCACTGCCAAAGTAGCAGGGGCGCTTCACCTCCCGTAGCATTTTTTGTCCAGATTCATTATACCGACTGCATTTTCTCTTTGCAAGGCAAACATAAGAAAACGGGTTTATTTTTCAGGTTTTCATCAAATCCATGCGCCAATCGTCAACAATCGCGTTGTGGCGGGGGCGTCTATTGCT
>DUUG01000070.1 GCA_012841675.1 Clostridiales bacterium | reverse complement strand
GCAATCCCCATTGTGCCGATTTGGTGGCCGCCGAAGTGATGCAAATGGACAATAAGCGGATTCCCACGTTGGTTGAGGCGAAAAAGCGCGGCTATGTGCCGGATTCTATCCATGAAATCGAGCTTTCCGACGCGCCGCTTTCCTCTGTACAGACGAAATTTATCCCGCCGCCGTATGTAAGCCAGTCTCCTTTGTTGTCTTTGATACCTGTCCCCATGCGAACGGCGATTTTGAAAGTGCTTGAGCCGTATCCGATTATAACGGAAAAATGCATTGGCTGTGCCAAATGTGCGGAATCCTGCCCGAAGCAGACAATCGAAATTGTGAACCGAAAAGCGGTTATCCATTATAAAAACTGCATCCAATGCTTTTGCTGTCAGGAGATGTGCGCGCCAAAGGCCATTGTATTGCGCCGTATATCCCCGTGGGCCAAGAGGCGGAAAGCATGACGGCGGAACTTTGGGCAAGAGCCAAAATCAACTTAACCCTCGGCATCGTCGGCCGGCGGGAGGATGGATACCATCTTTTATCTTCCGTCATGCAAAGCGTTTCTCTGGCCGACCGGGTTGTTGTATCCCGCTTGTCCGGAAACGAGCCGAAAATTGACCTCTGGACCAGTCTTCCATACGTGCCGCGAGACAGCCGCAACACTACATGGAAGGCAGTGGAAGCATTTGCCGAGTACACGGGCATTCCCGTTCGTGTGCGCATTGCCGTCCATAAGGTAATACCGGTAGGGGCAGGGCTTGCAGGGGGAAGTGCCGATGCGGCGGCCGTGTTGCGTGGGCTCGATCAGGTGTATGAAACGCACCTGTCTTTGGAAACGTTGGCAAACCTCGGTCTTTCTGTGGGGGCAGACGTTCCGTTCTGCCTCATGGGAGGCACCAAGCTTGCAAAGGGCATAGGGGAGAAGCTGACCGAGCTTCCACCCTTGCCGTTTTGCCATATTGTACTCTGCAAGCCGCCGGAATCTTTGAAGACAAAGGATATATTTGCTGCTTTTGACGCGCAGTTTGATGAAATCGGCGCAGAAAAAGTCCTTGCGGAACAAGCAGAAAAGGAAGAAAAGCTGCTTTTGGCATTGGAAAAGCAGGATTTAGCCGGCATTGCCATGCATTTGACCAACGGGCTTTTGGCCCCTGCCTCGGCCCGGTGCGCCCACATTGCCAATATTATGACATTGATGCGGGAAAACGGTGCTTTAGGCACTATGATGAGCGGAAGCGGGCCGACAGTGTTTGGCATCTTCACCTCTCGGCGCAGGGCAGAGCAGACGGCAGCCAAACTGAAATCAAAATACCGGGAAACGTATGTTACCAATCCGACAAAGCCCAGCGGAGCATCACAAACGCGATAAAATGTGCATTGTATAAGGAGGCGCCATGAAAAGATACAATTTTGATAAGCTGGCAGTGTATACGGAAGGCGGAACCACTTGGTTGATGGTGTACATGGTTGCCATCATCAATGCGTATGTCTTATTTGGTCTTTACCGCTTTTTAACGGCATGCATTACGCCCGAAATTTCGGCAGATATGCTGCAAACGTTGCAGGGAGGGAAGGCCGGCTTTGCGTTTGCGTATCTCTTGTTCCTTGTCATAGACCTGTGTGTTGCTATAGGCACAAGCATTATGCTTCCGTCGCTGCAACCGGGTTCTTACCGTATGCTTTTTGTGCATATGGGATCCTCGCTGGCCGCCTATCCGCTTACGCTGATTGTAACGGCCATATTGTCAGCGCGGCCGCCGAAAGGCTTTGTTTTGCCGAATACGCTTTTTTACATTGCATGGGTGATCTTCTCAATTTTCAATATGGCATACTTTGTCAAGCGCCGCAATTTGTTTTTTACCGACATTGTCAAGATGATTACAGGGCAGGAAAAGGATTTGACCAAGCATTAATATTGGCTCAGGAAATCCAATGTTCAGCAA
The DNA here is from genome assembly GCA_012841675.1 of Clostridiales bacterium. GTDB lineage: Bacteria > Bacillota > Clostridia > Oscillospirales > QAMX01 > DUUG01. The sequence continues at coordinate 1,724 of DUUG01000070.1, read as the reverse complement.
ACAATACCCCTGTTTGTTTTGTCATGGAGAACCGCAAATACCCCTCTCTAGCCTAGGCAAATAGGCTAAAGAGGGGTTGTTTTATTGGTTGTGGCATAAAGACCTTATGAAGATATATGTATATTTTTAAAGAGGGTTGCAACGGGCATGAGATTCTTTTTTGGCATGTAGACGTTTGTAAACCGCGGGAAAGGATTTGTATTGTATGAAAAAGGCGGGTTTATAACTTCGTTTTTGCTTGTTTGCCTGCTTCTTGCCGCCTGTTATTCAGGCGGGCGAGAGAGCAATGCCGGAAAACAGCACGAGCGCGCAAGTAAATAAAACAACGAGTGAGACAACAAGTTTCCTTGTAACGACAAGGGAAAATGCGGCAGAAACTACGCCTCAAGTCATAACATCGGACACAGAACCGCAAATGCCCGTGCCGGAACCAAAGGACTTAACGGCACCTGCTCTGCAGGAAATTTGCAACAGTGAGTATGGTTGCTTGGGAAGAATAATGAATTCGCATTTATAGCGAGTTTTCCTTCGAGTATGCAATATGCGCTGGATGAAACAGGTAAACCCTTAGAAGCTGAACTTGCAGAGGAGTATGAAACAATGGTAAGCGATGTTCGCAACTTGCGGCTATTGACACCTCGAGATATCAGATAACTAGAATTACTCTAAAAGCAAAAGCACCCCGCGCAAAACCGCGCCGGGGTGCTGCATATTTACATAAGTAGGAAAACCTAACGGCCCAACATAGCCGCGCCGACAATGCCGGCATCGTTGCCCAAAACGGCAATCTTCAGTTCGGTCTGCGGAACGCCTCTTGTGTAAACTTCTTTAAATACGCGCTCATTGAGAGGCTTCAACAGGCGATCGCCCTCCTTGCTGACGCCGCCGCCGATAATCAGCATCTCCGGCTGGAACACGTTGATGATGGAGGCAATACCCGTGGCAAGATAATGCTCATACATATCGACAACGGACTTTGCCAAAGCATCGCCTTGTGCCGCGGCGGCATAAGCCGATTTTCCGCTTACTTTTCCTTCCGCTTCGTGCATTTTCCAGAGAAGGCTTTCTTTCTTTGTGTCGGTTTCCATGGCTTCTTTTGTCATGCGAATCAGAGCCGTAGCCGAGGAGTAAGACTCCCAGCAGCCCTTCCGGCCGCAGGTGCAGGGAATGCCGTCGGCAACTATTGTCATATGCCCCAGTTCACCGCCTGCGTCGTTGAACCCGGCATAGATTTTCTTGTCGATAATAATGCCGCCGCCCAAGCCCGTGCCTAAAGTAATCATAATGGCCGTTTGGCAATCCTTGGCCGCGCCGGCATACGCTTCGCCCAAAGCGGCACAGTTGGCGTCATTGCCAAGAAAAACGGGAATATCCCAAGTTTTCTGGAATATGGCCGCCGCAGGCGTGTTGCGGAAATCCAGGTTGTTGGCATAGATAATGACGCCGTTTTCGTTATCGACCGTACCCGGCGTACCGATGCCGACCCATTCCACTTCGTTTTTATCGATACCAGCTTCCTTCACCAGAGACAGAGAAATCTCTGCCATAGCGGATATAATGCCCTCCGCATCATGTGACGGCGGCGTGGGTGTGCTTTTTTTCAGAAGAATTTCACCGTCAGCCTTCACAAGACCGGCGGCAATGTTTGTCCCGCCCAGATCAACGCCAATATACATTGCGAGTTCCCCTTTTCCTGCTTTTTTCTTTTTTAAGAAATTATTTTT
>DUUG01000069.1 GCA_012841675.1 Clostridiales bacterium | reverse complement strand
GCATGGTTAGACCTTGTAAAGAAAGGCACTTTACAGCAAGATGAGGCCTTCAACATCTGCGTTCCCACCGGAAACTTCGGAAATATCTTGGCGGCGTATTTTGCAAAGCAGATGGGCGTTCCGGTAAACAAGCTCATCTGCGCGTCCAACCGGAACAATGTTTTGACCGATTTCATCGAAACCGGCGTGTACTACAAAACGCGGCCCTTTTATCAAACCACGTCGCCCTCTATGGACATTTTGATTTCCAGCAACGTAGAGCGGCTTTTGTATGAGCTTTCGGGCAAAAACGGCTTTGAGGTACGCACGTATATGAATCAACTGGCTAGCGCCGGACAGTATCAGGTTTCTGCCACGCTGGCAAAGGCTCTAAAAGAACATTTTGCCGCCGGATACTGCAACGATGAGGAAACCAAGGCCACCATTTCCCGGACGTTCCAAAAGGGTTACTTGGCCGATACGCATACGGCAGTGGCACTGTCTGTGCTGGAAGAGTACCGCCGCAAATCAAACGATGCGACATACACATTAGTGGCCTCGACGGCCAGCCCCTATAAGTTTGCGTCTAGCGTTTTTGAGGCGCTGACGGGGAAGGCGCCCGAGGATGACGGCCCGGCGCTTTTGGAAGCCTTGTCTTCCTTGACCGAAACGGCCATTCCTGCGCCTCTTTCCGGCCTAGATAAGCTGCCTATTCGGTTTACGGAGACGGTGAAGAAAGACGAACTGCATCGTTTTGTCGGTCGGCAGCTTGGCATATAAGGGGGAAGCATGGCTCTTTTTGTGATCGGGGATCTGCACCTTTCTTTATCGGTGGACAAGCCCATGGATGCCTTCGACGGCGAATGGATCAATTACACCGAGCGGCTGTATCAGGGCTGGAACTCCGTTGTCAAACCGGAGGATACGGTTGTTGTGGCCGGGGATATTTCGTGGGGGATGAGCTTGGCCGAAAGCCTGGAGGATTTTCGCTTTATGGACAGCCTGCCGGGGAAAAAGCTCCTTTTAAAAGGAAATCACGATTATTTTTGGACCACGGTAAGCAATATGCGGCGATTTTTTGCCGAAAACGGCATAACTACCCTGGATTTTATCCATAACAGCTATGCAAACGTGGAAGGGCGAGCCGTTTGCGGCACAAAGGGCTGGAGCTTTGAGGAATGCCGCCCCGGCGCCTCTGCGCAGGATGCAAAAATCTATAAACGCGAACTGGCACGGTTGGAAACTTCCCTTCAAGCGGCGGAAAAGGACGGGCAAGCAAAGAAAATCGTTTTCCTGCACTATCCGCCTTTTTACAACGCGTCGGGACTTGCCGACTGCGAGGAACTTTTCCAGAAATACGGCGTAATACGGTGTTACTACGGCCATTTGCACGGAAAATCCCGGCAAAATGCCTTTACGGGGGAGAAAAACGGCGTGATTTACCAGCTAATTTCCGCCGACCATGTGCAGTTTACGCCCGTTTTCGTACCCTTAGACGAATAGAAAAAACCGGTGCTTTTGCACCGGTTTTATTTTATTTAGGTAGGTCGTATCCT
>DUUG01000068.1 GCA_012841675.1 Clostridiales bacterium | reverse complement strand
GATAGTAGCGGGGAAGGCGGATCATGGCTTGGTCCATGCAGATGCGCCCGACAAACTGGCATTCCTGCCCGTCCACAACGCAGCACCGTCCTTGGTGGCGCCGAAGCCACCCGTCGGCATAGCCGATGGGAATTGTGGCGATCCATTCGTCCTCCGGCGTTTCGTAGGTGGCGCCGTATCCGATGGTTTGGCCTTTCGGCACCTGCTTTACATGCACGATCCGGGAATACAGCGCCAGCACCGGTGCAAGCCCCATGTCATAGGAGGACACCCCCAGCATACCAATGCCGCAGCGCACGGCATTGCTTATGTTCTCGTGAAAATGCACCGCCGCGTCCGTATTGGCACAGTGAATCCACCGGAAATTCCGGCCTAACTTTGCCAAAATAGATTCAAACCGGGCCAGTTGCCTTTGGCAAAATGTGTTGTTCGGATCGTCCGAGCAGGCAAAATGGGTATAGATGCCTTCTACTTCTAAACCCTTGGCCGTTAAGGCATCCAGCGCCGCCCCAATTTCGGAAAAATCCGTAAATCCAATGCGGTTCATGCCCGTGTCCACCTTGATATGGACTTTAAGCCCTTCCGTGTCGGCGGCGAGGGCTTCCTCCACCCAGTAAGAGGAGGACGCTGTGGCAGTAATGTGATGGGCCTTTGCCACAGGCAGGGCAGCCGGGTTCATATATTCCAGCACCAAGATGGGATGGTCAATGCCCGCATGCCGCAGATGCAGGGCCTCATCTAAACTGGATACTGCCAAATAAGAAGCGCCGGCGGCCATAGCCGTTTTTGCCAATACCACATCTCCACAGCCATAGCCGTTGGCTTTAATAACGGCAAACAAATCCTTGCCCGAAAGCTTCCGAACGGTTTGGATGTTGCCGGTTATTTTGGAGAGGTTAATTTCCGCCCAAGTATCACGATAGAACATAAAAAGCTCCTTTTACGAAAATTTGCCTAGAATAGGGAGAAATTCTCGCTTAAAATTGAAAGGGTCAACCGCTTCTTGTATGGTTCTTACAAGTATGATATAATTTAAGCACCATACAAACTACAAACGGCCAAACGTCGTTATTTCGCAGAGAAACACTATATCTAAAAATAAAGGATGAGCACCATGGCAGGACATTCCAAATGGAACAATATCAAGCGTAAGAAAGAAGCCAGCGACGCAAAGAAAGCCCAGATTTTTACGAAAATCGGTCGAAAGATCGCTATTGCCCTTAGAGACGGAAGCCCGGACCCGGCCATTAACAGCGCCCTGCGGGACGTTATTGCCACCGCCAAGTCCCTCAATGTGCCTAACGACAATATACAGCGCATGATCGCCAAATATTCCGGGGCAAATGCTGACAGTGCCGCATACGAAAGCATTACCTATGAAGGCTACGGCCCCGGCGGTGTGGCGGTCATTGTGGAAACGCTGACGGACAACCGGAACCGAACGGCCGGCGAGATGCGCCATTATTTTGACAAGTGCGGCGGCAATTTGGGGGCCACCAACTGCGTTTCCTGGCAGTTTTCCAAACGCGGCATTATCGTCATTGAAAATGAAGGGCAGGACGAGGATGAAATCATGATGCAGGCGCTGGAGGCCGGCGCCGATGACGTCATCGTTGAGGAGGAAATGTTTGAAATTGTAACCTCCCCCGAAAGCTTCAGCAGCGTTCGCGACGCCCTTGAGCAGGCCGGCTATGCATTTGCCCAAGCGGAAGTTAGCCTTGTGACCGATAATATGACGACCCTTACCAATGAGGATGATATTAAAAATATGCAGAAACTGCTTTCCCTGCTGGACGACAACGACGATGTCCAGAACGTGTATCACAACTGGGAAAACGAAACCGACGAATAAGCGCGGAAAAAAGGAGATGCATGGCGCGTCTCCTTTTTATATTTACAAAAGAATCACCGTGATTCCGTTGTTATGGCGTTCCAAATCCCGGTCTTTCGACAGATCCGGGCAAAAAGCAAGTGCGTTTCTTGTTTTATCGGAGAAAATGGAAAGCTCTTCCCCCGGAATAAAATCGCGGATTAGCCCGCGGCGCTGGCAGGAAGACAAGTATTTTCTGGATTCCGTGCGGATTCTTCCGCCTGTCCCGCTGGAACCGTAGCCGTGGATAATTTTAATGGCCTTTGTGCCCAAAGCCTTTTCACGGTGAATAATGGCAGTTAGTCGCCTTAAGGCTACGTCCACAATGGGCATGCCTTCTTCCAGATTGAATTCCAGCAAGCAACCCACTCCTCCTAGTGTTTTAGACATTATAACACAGGAAACCATTTGATGTCAAAAACGTAAAAAACGGCTTTCCTCCGCTTTTTTGCACGGATTTTATATGGTAAAAGAGGGCGGGGTCTTGTAAAGTGTCAAAAAAGGGTGTATAATAAACTATAATGGATGCATAGATTATTATGTAATTTTGGCAAAGTAACCGCTGGTGCTTTCGTCATATGAAAATGTTGTTCAGGAGGTTGGGATAATGTCAAGAAGGCTTTTCCAGGGCATGGTTCTGCAAATGAAAGACGCGATCAACCGCACAGTAGGGGTGATCGACTCTGAAGGCGCGGTGATTGCCTGTAGCGATCTGAAAAGAATCGGAGAAATCGATGAAAATCCCGCCGAGGCACTGAATAGCACCAACGATCCAGTGCGCTTCAACGGCATGACATATAAGTCGCTTGCCGTTCGCGGCGTTCGCATGGAATATGCCGCTTTTGTAGACGGCACGGATGATGAAGCAGCGGCACTTTGCTCGGCGGTTGTGGTTGCTTTAAATGGCGTCAAGCAGTATTACGATGAAAAGCATGACAAGACCACCTTCATTAAAAATATCATGCTTGACAATATCCTGCCAAGCGACATTTATATTAAATCCAAAGAGCTTCATTTTGCAGGGGATCAGCCTAGAGTTGTGTTCCTTGTTCGCATGACTGACAAGCTCGATGTGGCCACCAACGACATTCTGGCCAGCCTCTTTCCTGACAAGCAGAAAGACTTTGTCATCTCTGTAAATGAGCAGGACGTGGCCGTTGTCAAAGAGGTTCGGGCCAATACGGATATCAAGGATCTTCGCAAGATTGCCAAGGGCATTGAAGATACCATTAGCGCCGAGCTTTTGGTCAAATGCGTAATCGGCATCAGCACGATTGTGACCCAGCTGAAGGATTTGGCCCGCGGCCTGAAAGAAGCGCAGGTGGCCATTGAAGTAGGTCGTGTGTTTGATACGGAAAAATCCATTATCAACTATGAAAACCTTGGCATTGGCCGTTTGATTTATCAGCTTCCGACGACTCTTTGTCGTATGTTCTTAACGGAAGTGTTTAAAAAAGGCTCCATGGACATGCTTGACCAGGAAACTCTGCTTACCATCCAGAAATTCTTTGAGAACAATCTGAATGTAAGCGAAACCTCCCGCAAGCTGTTTGTCCATCGGAATACGCTTGTTTACCGGCTGGAAAAAATTAAGAAAATCACAGGGCTTGATCTGCGCGAATTTGACCATGCCATTGTGTTCAAGGTGGCTTTAATGGTGAAAAAATATCTAGCGTCCCGGGAAGAGGACGATATTTAACGCCGAAAAGCTACTCATTGGGGGATTTAAGTTTGATTCGTCTAGCAGACGTGTATGTGGAGTATAAAAACGGGGTGCGCGCCTTATCGGGCGTGAATATGTTGATAAATTCCGGGGAATTTGTGTTTCTGGTCGGCCCGTCGGGGGCCGGCAAATCCACCCTTGTCAAGTTGCTTACGGCGGAGGTCGCACCGAAATCGGGCGTGGCCTTCGCCAACGGATTTAATTTGATGCGCTTAAAGAAAAAAGACATCCCGGCTTTGCGGCGGACAATGGGTGTTGTATTTCAGGATTTTCGACTTATTGACCGGATGAGCGTTTATGAAAACGTTGCCTTTGCCATGCGTGTTATCGGCGCGTCGCCATGGAAAATCAGAAAGCGCGTTTTGTATGTGCTTGAGTTAGTCGGGCTTTCCGGACGGGAAGAAAATTACCCCAGAGAGCTTTCCGGCGGCGAACAGCAGCGTGTGGCTATTGCAAGAGCGTTGGTCAACAACCCCCAGACGATTATTGCCGATGAGCCGACGGGAAACCTTGACCCGGAGAAATCTGCCGAGCTTATGGAACAATTAAATCTGATTAACGCCCTCGGGACGACCATGATCGTTATTACCCACGATAAACAGCTTGTCGACCAATATAATAAACGAGTGATCACCCTAGACAAGGGTGTGATTATTGGTGACGGAGTGGGAGGTTATGACACATGGAAGGCGGAGACGGTGGAATGAGCGGGAATTTAGGGTACCTAATCGGGCAGGGAATTAAGGGCATATTCCGCAACCGAACGGTGAATATTGCCGCCCTTTGCGTACTCATTG
>DUUG01000067.1 GCA_012841675.1 Clostridiales bacterium | reverse complement strand
CTGGATATGTTCCGCCTACTGGGTCTTGTGCCCGGGGACACGCGCACGGCGCGGGAGCTTATCGAACGTATCAAGACCAATATTCCGGAAATCGGCCCCGTATGCACCTATGACTTTCCCGGCTGGGAGGAGTGCCCTTTAGCAAGGAACGGTTATTTTGAAAAGGGAAGGGAAGTCGGGCTTCTTCCCCCCGACCGGACAGACCGTGAGCTTTCTGATTGCAAACATGCCTCCTGCCAGCAAATTGCAAAGGCCCATGTGCTTTCCGTACGCGCGCACCACCTTTTGTGTATGACCTGCTTTTTAGGCCGTGGAAATACCGGCCCTATTGAAGAAGACAATTTGTTTGAGATTTGGGACAAAATTCGCCAAAACCCTGAGATTCCCATCCGCTTAGTCGAGGGGGCGGAGGAATGTATGGTTTGCCCGCCGTGTTGGGGGTACTTGCCGGACAGGGGCTTATGCATCCGTGCCTGCCATCTAAGAGATCGGAAAAAAGATCTGGAAACCTTCTGCCGGTTGGGGCTTCAACCTAACGACATACTGCCTGCCAAAGAAATCCTGGCACGAATCTATACGAACATTCCCCACACGAAAGGAATTTGCTCCTTTGAAAAGGAACTTGTGCCCGAGTGGGCCAACTGCAGCGGGTCTTACGGAACAGAATATGAGAAGGGGCTGCAGTACATACATGCAACTTTAAGCGGCAAAGAAGCCTGTGACAAAGAATAAACGAAATATTTAGGAGGGATCCCCATGTCAGAAAAAGCAAAAGCCATACTCGCCGTCAACGGCGGGCCGAAAGCTATACAAACCCCGATCCCTGCCCGGCACCATTTTACCGAGGCGGAAAAAGCCGCCTGTATTCGCGTGCTGGATGAAGCGATTGCAGCCGGTACGGCGCCTACCTATGGTGGTAGCGAAGAGGAAGCCTTCTGTGAGGAGTTTGCCGCCTTACTATCCGACCGAAAAGGCTATGCCGACGCTGTCAACAGCGGAAGCACGGCAGTTTTTGTGGCCCTGCGTGCCCTAGAGCTCCCGGCGTTTTCGGAAGTAATCGTTCCGCCATTTACGGATCCGGGCGGCATTATGTCCGTTGTCATGGCCAACTGTATTCCCGTTGTGGCCGATACGAGCCCCGGAAGCTTTAACATGAGTCTGGAAAGCATAGAAGCACTAACCACCGAACGAACCTCCGCCATTTTGGCAACCCATATTGCCGGCGAGCCGGCGGATATGGAGTGCATCTGCCGTTTTGCGAAAGAAAAGGGTATTTATGTCGTTGAAGACTGTGCCCAGGCCCACGGCGCTCATAGCAACGGTCAAGCAGTCGGCACGTTTGGAGATATTGCCGCGTTTTCTTTCATGTACAGCAAGCACGTCTGCACGGGCGGCCAGGGCGGCATGGTGTATACGCAAAACGAGGCCCTGTATTGGAAAATCCGCCAGCATTCCGACCGAGGCAAGCCCTTTGGGCTGCCAAGCGGTGCTAGCAACTGTGTTGCTTCGCTTAACTTTAATATGGATTCCATCCACTGCGCCATCGGGCGGGAACAGATTAAAAAGATACAGGTTATAGCCAACGGCCGGCGGGCGGTAGCAAACGAGATTATGGCAAATCTCGCCGATTTACCTATGGTGCGCCCGATTCCGCTTCCCGAAGGTGCCGAGTCTTCCTATTGGTTTTTCCGGCTTTTGCTGGATTTTGAGAAGCTTTCCTGCGATAAGAGAACATTCTGTGCCGCGCTTTCGGCAGAAGGCTTAGGCAATTCCGGTGAATATGCGCTTCCGTTTACATATGAGTGGTACCCGAACCGCAACGTTTTCGGCGAAAGCGGCTACCCCTGGGCTTCGCCTTTGTATACGGGAGACCGGGAAAAGGTGTTTACGCTGGCCGACACGCCTAACGCCTGCAAAGCCATGCATGATACGGTGATTTTGTATCCCCATGAAGGGTGGACAAAGGTCAACGCAAAAGAGGCAGCAAACGCCATCCGCAAGGTTTGCCATGCTTATGCAAAGTAACGATAAAGGAGCCGGTATATGTACACGCCCGTGACATTTGCCTCCGTGACATTTGCCATCGTCGGCAGCGGAACGGCCGCCAAAATTCATGCCACGGCTTTGATGCATACGGATTATGCCGAACTTGTAGCCGTTTTTGACTCTGATACTGCCCGGGCGCAAGCCTTTGCAGACAATTTTCAAAAGGAAAACCCCGCTACTAAGCCCCTGCGCGTCGTTTCTTCATGGCAGGCGCTTTTAGAGGATGAGCGTATCGAAGTTCTCTGCCTTTGCACGCCTAGCGGCTTGCACGCGACACAAGCGGCGGAAGCGCTTTTGCATGGGAAACACGTACTTGTGGAAAAGCCGTTGGCCCTTAACCCGGCGGATTGCGACCATGTCATTGCCGCGGCGGAAAAAAGCGGTAAAATTTGCTCGGTGGTATCGCAGCTTCGGTTTTCCCCGGCTATTGAAGCCGTCAAGCAGGCCGTCCATATGGGCTGTTTTGGGAGACTCGTCTGCGGTGAGGTTTCCATGCCGTACCATCGGGATAGAAGCTACTATGAAAACTCGCCTTGGCGCGGCACATGGGCCATGGATGGGGGCGGCGCGCTTATGAATCAGGGAATTCACGGGGTTGACATTCTTTTGCATTGGATGGGGCGGGCAGAATCGGTGGGGGCCTTCTGCCGGACATTGGCACACCCCATCGAAACGGAAGACACAGCCGTTGCCGTCGTTTCCTTTGCAGGCGGCGCCGTAGGCACCATCCTGGCGGCCACATCGCCCTTGCCCGGGTATCGGCGGCGGCTTGCTCTGTACGGCACGGAAGGTAGTGTTCTTTTAGAGGAGGATTGCATAGTTTGCTGGGATCTGGATGCGCCAGCGCCTGATTTGCCAAGCGGAAATCAGGGCGGGCACCGGAATCCGGCTGCCATTTCGGCTGCCGGACACCAGCGGCACATGGAGGATATGGTTTTAGCAGTGCGCACCGGCACGCCGGTGATGCTGGATGCCAAAGAGGGAAAACGTGCGGTGGAACTCATTTATTCCGTCTATCAATCGGCCCAAACGGGCCAGATCATCAAGATCTAGGAGGAATTCGTATGGCAAAGCTTGCATTGTTCGGAGGGGAAAAAGCTGTTTCCAAAAGTGCGTCTGCCTACGCGGCGCCCATTGTGGCACCGGAGGCGTATGCAAAGGTAGAAAGGCTTCTTCGGGCCGGCAACATATCCCTTGCCCCGGAAGTGGCCCAGTTTGAAAAGAAGTTCGCCGACTATATGGGAGTTTCTCATGTAATCGGAGCGACCAACGGCACAGCAACGCTGCATATGGCGCTGGTTGCGGCGGGAGTAGGCCCGGGGGACGAGGTCATTGTGCCTTCGTTTACGTATTGGGCGACGGTGGCTCCCATGGTATCTTTAGGTGCGGTTCCCGTTTTCGCCGATGTTGACCTTTCCTCCCACTTAATGACGGCGGAAACCATTGTCGCCAAAATTACGCCGAAAACAAAAGCCATTATCGTTGTCCACACCTGGGGCACCCCCTGTGATATGGATTCGATTTTGGCCCTTGCCACGAAATTTAACATCCCGGTTATCGAGGATGCTTCCCATGCCCACGGAGCCACCTACAAAGGGAAAAAGGCAGGCGCTATGGCCGACATCGGCTGTTATTCCCTGCAAGGTTCCAAGCTCATGCCGGCGGGGGAGGGCGGCATGTTTGCCACCAACAATCCAAAATACTACGAGCGGGCAATGGCCGTGGGCCACTATGAGCGGCTGCACACCCTGCCCGAGGATTCGCCCTACCGAAAATACGCCTTGACCGGGTTCGGATTCAAGTACCGTCCCAACCCCATGGCCATGGTATTGGCTGACACGGCGCTAGACCATCTGGATCAATGGAACGAAGTAAGAAACCGGCTGGGCCGCTTGCTGGATGAACAGTTATCTGAGTTTGCCTGTATCGAACCGCAGACCGTGCCGGAAGGCGCAAACCGCGTGTATGCCTACCACTACATGCGCTACTTGCCGGAAAAACTAGGCGGTCTTTCTATTGGCAGCTTCTTAAAGGCACTTTCCGCCGAGGGCGTTTCCTGCGGCGTTTGCGGCTATGGCCGGTTACATCAGGCGCCGCTGTTTAACGGCGAAAACCCCTTCGGGCATGGCACGTATCGAAGCGATGCTTCTCTGCCTGTTACAGAACTATTGGCAAGGACGGCTTTCTTTGCGGCGCCTAGGTTCGAAACGGCGACGGAAAGCGATGTTTTAGAGTATGCGGAAGCCTACGGGAAGGTAATCGAAAACGCAGATTTGCTTTTAGAAGTTGAACAGGAAAAAGCCGTCAAGGTAGAAGCTGCTTCCGGCCGAAGCATTAACCTTGTATAGGGGGAAGGGCATGATTATTGATGCGCACAACCACCCCGACTGGCACGGCGTGAATCTGGATCGCTTCCTAAAAAACATGGAAGAAAATAATATAGACGTCACATGGCTTTTAAGCTGGGAAGCACCTCAAGACGAATGGGATCCCCATCAGACCCATCTGATGCCGGAGGCGGGGCCTAATGGCCCCATCCCTTTTGCCCGCTGTTTGGCGTATAAGGAGCGGGCGCCGGAAAAATTTGTCCTCGGCTATGCGCCCGACCCCCGTCGGCCGGAGGCTATTGACCAGCTTCTGGCCGCCAAGGATATTTACGGCGTGAAGGTTTGCGGCGAAGTGAAGCTTCGCATGATGCTTGACAACTTAGACGCCATTCGCTTTTTCCGCGTATGCGGCGAGCATGGCATGCCCGTTACGGTGCATTTGGACAATGAAAAACCGTCCGCTTCCGGACGCAAATATCCCAGGCCCAACTGGTGGTACGGCGGGGGAATGGAGGCCTTTGGCCGTGCTTTGGCCGCCTGCCCGGAAACCATTTTCCTAGGCCATGCCCCTGCCTTTTGGGGGTATATTTCCGGCGATGACAAGGCCGAAACGGAGAGCTACCCGAAGGGCCCTGTTCTTCCGGGTGGGAAATTAGTGCAGTTTATGGAAAAACATAAGAACCTCTACTGCGATATCTCCGCCGGAAGCGGCCATAACGCCTTGGCAAGGGATCTAAACTTCACCCGGCAGTTTTTAATCACCTATCAAGACCGTGTTCTCTATGCAAGGGATTATTTCGACAACAAACATCAAGAGCTGCTCAATAGCCTTAATTTGCCAAAAGACGTGCTGGATAAAATCTACTACAAAAATGCGCTGCGGCTTGTGCCGCTAGACTAGGAGGGGTAATATGTTTCGAATTGGAATCATCGGCGCGGAGAACAGCCATGCCGTAGCTTTTTCAGACCTGTTTAACACGCCGGACGAAAACGGCGCTTACCGCTGGCCTGGTTATACAGTGACGGCCATTGGCGGCCACTACCCGGAGGAAAACAAAAAGGTGTATGACCGCTTTGGTCTTGCGCTTTTGGCGGAAAAACCGGAAGATATGCTCGGCCAGGTGGACGCTGTGATGATCACCACCCGGGACGGGAAATTCCATTTAGAGATGGCAAAGCCTTTTATTGAAGCAAACATCCCATTGTTTATCGACAAGCCGGTGACGGTTTCCGCGGAAGATGCCCTTGCTTTGGCGTGCCTTGCCAAGGAAAAGGGTGTGCCGGTTTGCGGCGGCTCTACGGTGAAGCTTGCCCCCGCGGTGGAGGAGCTGGCTTCTGCTGTTCGGGGAGAAAAACGGGTCCGCGGCGGAACCATGACGGCGCCACTGAACATGGAGAACCCTTATAGCGGGTTTTACTTCTATGCGCCCCATTTGGCGGAAGCGTCCTTTGCGGTGTTTGGGTATGACGTTAAGACGGTAACGGCAAAGCGGGTAAACAACGATGTGACCGTCATTGCCGAATACGATGATTTTGCTGTTACCCAACATTTTCTTGACGGAAACTACCTCTACCACGGCGCTGTCTATTTAGACG
>DUUG01000066.1 GCA_012841675.1 Clostridiales bacterium | reverse complement strand
TGCGTTTGGATGCCGCTGTGGATCCGGAGTTGCTGAAGCGGCACCGCAACTGCTTGAAAGCCCTGTTCAAAGCGCGGCAAGCACTTATAGAAGAAGCTGTTGAATGCTTGGCCGAAGCCCTTAAGGAGCACGACAAGCTGGAAGCGCTCTACTCCCCTGCCACAAATTTCCGGGCGTTAGACCATCTGGCTGAATCCCTGTCCGACCGCTTCTCCCTTGCATAGGCCGGCTTAAGATGCTATAATAAATTGTATATTGCAAAGTTACCATTTGCACCCTTATACTAAGGATAGAAAGGAGTGTTTCCTATGGGCAAATTCACAGGCACTCTGATTGCCAGTGATTTTGACGGAACGCTGGTACCCTCCTCCAAAAAATTGACAAACGCTGTGCAAGAGGCTGTTGCCTACTACATGCAAAACGGTGGGTACTTTACCGTTTGTACCGGCCGCACCCATCAGGGCTTTCCTTTTTCTTTTCCCGAATCCGTCAATGCCCCCGTCCTCCTCTGCAATGGCGGCATGGCATATGACTATCACAGAAACGAGGTTGTATTCTGCGACGGTATCGGAGATGAGGGCCTTGCCGTCATGCGTGATATCCGCGATTTTTTCCCGCGTGTTGCCATTGAAATGTACCCCTATGGCGCCACATACGCCATCCACTTAAACGAAAAGTCAGAGCGCCATTTCACCAGTCAGGGCATCCCCTTTGCAATCATCGACGACCCGGCCGACGCCCCGCGCCCCTGGGCAAAGGCCATGATCGGCGGCGAGAAGGAGGAAATAGCCGGCATTCAGAAGTTTCTGGCCGCCTATTACCACAACAAGATCTCTTTCCTGCCTACCACCGGCGGTTTTTTGGAGGTCATGCGGTGCGGCGTTGACAAGGGAAGTGCCTTGCTAAAGCTTGCGCGGCGATTGGGCGTTGACAAAGCCCATGTGTATGCCGTAGGCGATGGGTATAACGATGTGGAAATGCTCCGTGCCGCGGCATTGGCCTTTGTTCCGGAAAACGGCGATGCCTTTTCCAAGGCCGAGGCCGATTATATTGTTCGCTCCAACGAGGAAGACGCCATCGTCCATGTAATCGAAATTCTCGACTCTATCTACAAATAATCTATACATACTCTATACATACGTTTTGGGCCCGCCTTGTATGGGGCGGGTTCCTTTTCTGTTGCTTTGCATACCTAAAAAGCAATGCTCTCACTAATGAAAAAAGGACGGTAATTCATGGGTAAGTTTTCTGGTACGCTATTGGCCAGCGATTTTGACAGAACGCTGGTCGATCATTCGCTCGTTCCCTCCAAGGAAGTTTCCGACGCCATTGCCTACTACAAGGCCAATGGCGGCTTGTTCACCATCAACACCGGCCGGTCCCACCGGATTTTTGATCCGGATCCGGCTCTGCTCAATGCCCCGGCCATTCTCGGCAACGGATCCATGGTGATAGACTGGGAAAACCGCGACATTCTGCATTTAAGCGGAATTGGGGACGAAGGGCTGGCCCCTCTTCGGGACGTGCGGGATTTTTTCCCAAACGTTGCCATTGAAATGCACGCCATAGACGACACAACCTTTTCCATCCGCCGGGAGGAAGGGTTTTACACCGAGGTAAATGACCCGGCGGACGCCTGCCGCCCCTGGGTCAAAGCGATCATCGAAGGAGAACACATTGATATTGCAGGCGTGCAGAAGTTTCTAGCCGCCTACCACAGGAACAGCATTTCCTTCTTCCCCACCACAGGCGGATACTTAGAGGTTGTTCGCTGCGGTGTCAACAAGGCCTCGGGCATGCGCTGGCTGGCCAAGCATTTGGGCATTGATATGGCAAAGGTGTTTGCTGTGGGCGACGGGTATAACGACGTGGAAATGCTGGAGGCCGCGGCCATCGGCTTTGTTCCTGAAAACTCCGGCCCCGAAGCAAAGTCCGTCGCCGACCGGATCGTCCGCTCGGTAGACGATCACGCTGTTGCGCATGTAATTGAGATTTTGGATTCTATGTTTTGATACATACTATATAACAAAAGGCGCTTTCCTTTGGGAAAGCGCCTTTTGCTTACAGATTTTCGTTTTTTAACGCATCAATAGGATTATCCTTCCGAATTTTTCCCATGGCATACAGCATAGTGGCAAATACAACGGCAAACACGCTTCCCACGGAAATCAGAATGCTCTCCCAAGGTACATAGTAGGAAACCTCCCACCCGCCGGACATGGACTGAAACATGAGATACGTAAGCCCCAGTGCCGCGGGAATGCCGTAAACAAGCCCCTTGAAGCCGTAAAGAATACATTCGAAGTTCATCATCCGCCGGAACCCCCGCTGGGTCACGCCGATGCTCTTGAGCATGGCAAATTCCCGCCGGCGAAGGCCGATATTGGTGGAAATGGTGTTAAAAACGTTGGCCATGGAGATTAAGGAGATAAGCGCAATAAACCCGTAGGAAAACACGTTTAAAACGAGTACAACGCTTCGAACGGATTCTACGCTTCCGGCGTAATTGTAGAGATATCCGGTTTTATAACCGCTGCCTGCCAACAGAGTAAGCATTTCGTTGTAAACGGTCTTATGGTTATCGGCTTTAAAATACATGCGCATAGCTCCGCTTGTAAAATCCAGTTGGCCCACAACCTTCTCTGCAGCACTGTACGGGTACAGAAGCGTCAGCCCGTAATAGTTAGGTTCCACGGAAAAGGGCGGCTGCTGCACTATCTCACCAAGTTGCACCGGGAAAGTATGCCATATCTCCTCTTCTGAAAGTGTTAACTCGCTTCCGTCGGCAAGGGATGCATAGATGTAGAAAACGTCGCCATTTTCCTCTGTGCGTACATCTTCCAAAGTATACCCTTCCGGATCTTGCCGGCCTTTCACTTCCGCTGTTAGCCCGCCGGATTGCAACACATGAAAAGTTCGGAACCTGCCGTCCGCCGCCCGAAAACGCATAAAATCAAGCACCAAAGCCACAGGCACTTCCGGATTTAGATAAACAGCCGGATCTTTTTTCGTTTGTTGTAGGTATTCCGCAAAGCTCGCATCGTCTATAAAAACGAGGTAGCCAAATACAGAAAACTTTCCGTTTTCTTCGGAAAATAAATTCTGCATGTCCGCTTTCGGGTTTACCGCTTCTTTGGGGATGGCAATCTGCCCCATATATTCATACGCATAAGCGCTTTGGGTCACACCGTTTACGCCGGCCATAGCGGCAAACAACCTATCCATGTCTTCTTTCTTTTTTGCCTGCCCTGATTCGACGTTGTAGCTTAGGTCAAAATCCGCCTTGTCCATCACATCCCCGGCGCTGGCCATGGTATAACTGCTAAAGCTGCTGGCAGAGATGAACAAAACGATGCTGACAAACAAAGAGATCACCGTTGCCCGGTATTGCTTCCGGCTTCGTTTAAAATTTTTAGACGCCAGCACGCCTTCAATGCCGAATAAGGACATGGTCAACCGGGAGGTTTTAACCCTCCGGGCCGAAAGCTTAATATCTCTTGTCTGCCGGATGGCCTCGATAGTTTGCACCTTGAGGGCACGCCGGGCAGGAATCGCCGCAGACAAGAGAACCGTCAAAAGTCCCAGCCCAGCCGCAATCAAAAGGGCTTCCCAGGATGTCCACAGAGTAAGCTTTACCGGCGCGGCCAAATCGTGATGGTTAATAAAGCCTAAAAAGGGCTTTTCTAAAAAACGCAGGGTAAGACCAATGCCTAAAAGGCCTGAGCCGATCCCCAGGGGAATTCCAATGCCGCTTAAAAACAGCGCTTCGAAGAAAACACTCCTGCGCATCTGCCGCTTGGTAGCGCCCACGGAGGAAAGAAGGCCGAACTGTCTAGTTCGTTCACTTAGAGAAATGGAAAAGGAATTATATATAAGCGACACAGAGCCGAATACGATAATCAGAATCAAAATCGAGCCCATGCCGTACAAGACAGACTTGTATCCGGCGTTTTGTTCGGCTCCCGACACCAGCATGTAGTCGCTGTTCACAGCACTTGTGAAACTTGCATAGGGGCTTTGCTTCAAAAGCCCATACACATCGCCGGGCTTTGCCATGGTAAAATACGCATCGGCCGTGCGGTCGGAATCGCCTGCTATGGTTAAAACCGTGTAGCCCGGCGCGCTATTTCGCTCGAAAGACGGCTTGTGATACGTGCCGACCACGGTAAAAATCATAAGCTGACGGTTTTCCATGGTTTCACCGCCGTCTACCTCGGAAACCAAAGGCTCATGCTGGCCTAATGTTTTCCCTTGGTAAACCCGTTCCCCTACCAGAAGGGAGAACGTGCTCCCTGTGGAAAATTCGGGGTGTAAGACCGTTAGGTGCGAAGGGACAAGGATTTCTCCTTCCGTTTGGGGCATCCGCCCCTCCAGCAAGTAAATGGGCAGCAGCTCTGAAAACGCCTCGTTCATGCCGCCGATAAATAGATAAGGCTTCTCGCCGGTTTTTACATTTTCCAGCTCCGCATAGCCAAAAGAATGCAGAAACGCCGTTTTAGTAACCCCCGCTTCTGCCGTAAGGGAATCCTGCCCGGCTTTGTCCAGCGCCATAATCCGCCCGTGCCACCCGCCGTCTGTTTGGATGATGATTTTAAGCAAATAGTTTTGCAGGCTTGTAATGGATGTGGTAACGGCTGTCAGCATGGCAACGGAAAGGACAATGCCGATTATCGTCACTAATGTTCTTACCCTGTTTTGCCGGAGGGTTTTTAACGTGTATCGGTGCAATATGTTCACTGTCCGGTCACCTCATCCCGGATGATTTTCCCGTCTTCAATGGCAATAATGCGGCCGGCCTGCAGGGCAATGTTCTCGTCATGGGTAATAATCAGCACCGTTTGATTGTACTTTTTGTTGGACGCCCGCAGAAGGGAAATAATTTCTTGGCTGTTTTTGCTGTCTAAGTTGCCCGTCGGCTCGTCGGCCAGCACAATAGCAGGCGAGTTAATCAGCGCCCGTCCGATAGAAACCCGCTGCTGCTGTCCGCCGGAAAGCTGGTTGGGAAGGTGCTTTTCCCGCCCGTTTAAGCGCAGGGTGGCCAAAAGCTCCTCCAAATACTCTTTGTTTACTTTTCGACCGTCTAACAAAACGGGCAAAGTGATGTTTTCCACCACGTTCAAAACGGGAATTAAGTTGTAAAACTGGTAGATGAGCCCTACCTGCCGGCGTCTGAAAATGGCCAGCTTTTCATCGTCCTGCCCATACACATCGCACCCGTCCACCAGCACACGGCCGGAAGTGGGCTTATCCACGCCGCCTAAAATATGCAAAAGCGTGCTTTTCCCCGAACCGGACGGGCCGACAATGGCCACAAACTCGCCCTTGGAAACGGAAAAGGACACGTTGTCCAAGGCGCGAACGGTGTTTTCTCCCGTTCCATACACTTTTGACAGGTTTTCTGCCCGCAATATTTCCATAAAATTTCCTCCTTTAGGAAACAAACTCTCATTCATGGTCCATTATACAAAAGCAAGATGACAGCACCGTGACGGTTAAGTGACTGTTTCGTCACTTAGGATTAAAAAAGCCTTCCAACGGAAGGCTAAATAACCCCTTTATAGAAACGGATGGCAAAACAAGCGCCGCCCGGCCTGTCTAACACCTTAACTGTGCCGTTTTGCGAGGTGATGATTTGCTTTGCCAAGGCAAGCCCAATGCCCACACTACTTGGGGAGGCGTTTTTCCCCTTAAAAAACCGGTCAAACACGCGGTTCTGCTCTGCCTTAGGAATGCCGGGGCCTGTATCTGAGATTTGAATCTCCGTAAACATGGCATTTTCCCGGGCATGCACGAAAATTT
>DUUG01000065.1 GCA_012841675.1 Clostridiales bacterium | reverse complement strand
CGGATGCGCCGTTTGCAAAGACAACGGTTCGCTCAATTTCGTCTCCGATGATTTCCAAGCAATCGTCCAAGGCAAAGCCTTGGTAAAACGCGCCTGTTTCATCGGCAAGGCCAACCCGTACATACCCTGCGGCGCCGGTTCTGAAGTTAATTTCCAATTTGTCCCCTTCAAACAGCAGAGGCTTTGTCACCATTCGGCCGCCTTCCCACGGGGCAGAAACCGAGGTAAACCCGTCAATACGCAGCAAAAGCCGCTCGGCGTGCCAAGTATCCTGCATATAATTGCGGTTTACAAACAGCATCATCTGCCTGTCATTGACCGGAACCACACCCATATACGGATAATTGGTGCGTGAGGTCCAGTTTCCGTAACCAATGCCGGGGCGAATAAAGGTTTCCTTACATGCCCTGTCGTAATGAGTTGAACCGGCACGGGTTGTCATCAATATACCGTCGGAACAGTCACCGTCATAATAATGTCCTCGGGTGGAGTAGACGCCTGCCTGCTCTGCCTGCTCACGGGTAACAACCCGCCGACCCGCCATAAACCGAGAAGCAATCGCATGATAAATATGCGGCGCACGGTAATACGGAAGCGTATTGTTCATGTAAATTTGCTCATACGCCTCAAACGTCATCGGCTCTGCCTTGGTCCAGTGGTAAAAATCCTTGGAGGTCATGCGGGCCACCGTTCGCCCTTTTTCATCCCAGTAGCGGAGATAAAGCACATACTGCTCCTCTGCCTCGCTCCAAAAAATAGAGTTGCCGCCGTCAAAGGCATTGGGGAAATCGCAGACGGCTTCCGGCTGCCGCTCCATTTTGTGAAACAAAAATCCATCAGCAGACGCCCAAACGACCATCCTCGTTTGCCCGTTGGGCCATTCGAAGGCATTCAGTGCCTTGCCGGTGCTGCTTTCGAAGGCATAGGCCTTAATTCTCTCGCTTTTTGGCACACCCGGCCGCGTATCCAGCCAGACAGCAGGCGCCAAGGGGTTTCCCAACTCATCTCCCACAATATTGTTGTCTTTTGTTCCCTTGCGTTCAACAAGTCCGAGGGAAGGCTTTGTCCACGTTTCCCCGTCTTTGCTTTCGGCAACGCAAAGAAGGCCGTTGTCGTCGCCCGGTTCCATTCGCATGGCGCGGTAATACAATAAAAAGCGCCCTTCAAACCAAAAAACACTAACCGGGCCGTTGGCGGGCCCCTCCCAAGGCCGATCCAATACAAGCGCCTTGCCGCCTGAAATCGGTTCGTGGAGAGTAAGTCGCGTATTTTCCATACGATCGATCAAATACCGGTCAACGAAAAGCTCACGCCTTGAGCCTATGGGAATAGGAGCCGTTTGTTTCATGGAAAGCCCTCCTTCAAAACACCTTAATCCGAAAGTGCCGCCTGTGTTAGCTCACGAACAGATGGAAAAACATAGTCCGCTTTAACCTTGTTTTGTGCTTTGTATTCCTCTTCCGTTGTTTCCCCGGAAAGAACGAGAATGCCCGTCATGTTGTTTCGATTGGCAAAAGCGATATCCGTATACAGTCGGTCGCCAATCATAGCCGTTTCCTCCGGGCGGAAACCGAATTTTTCTAAAATGGCCTTCGCCATCGGCTCGCAAGGTTTGCCCAAAATAACCGGCGAAACCCCCGTTGCCGCTTCAAACATGCAAATCATAGCACCGGCATCGGGAATCGAGCCGTTTTCCGCCGGGCACAAAATATCCGGATGGGTCGCAAGAAACGGCACACCCTGCATAATCCACCCATAGGCCGTTCGGATCTTTTCGTAGGTAAGGGTCATATCAAAGCCGAGAAGCACAGCGCCGGGCTTTTGCTCGGTTCCGTTTACAATCGGGATCCCCGCCTGTTCTAAGTAGGCATGCAAAAGCGGTGTTCCCAGCAGGTAGACCCCCTGGCCGGGAAAGTGTTTCTTTAAATGCCAAATCGCCGCGTCACCGGACGTGACAATTTGCTCTTCCGCGGCGGGTATATGCATCCCCGCCAGCTTTTGCACGTAATCTTTCGGCGCGCGGGCGGAGTTATTGGTCAAAAACACGCCTTTTCTCCCGTCGCTGTTTACATAAGACCAGAAATCTTTTGCCCCCGGCAGAAGCTTCTGCCCAAGATATATGGTTCCGTCCATATCAATGAGAAAATTCTTGATCTTCCCCAAGGCCACCATGCTATTTCCCCTGTTCTGCTACATATTTTTCGTAATCCGGTATAAATGTAAGCCGGTCTAAAACACGCATCATGGTAATGCGGAAACGGGCATACCGGCCATAGCGAATTCCCTGACGGGCCAAATCCACCCCAATGCCCGCTTGTGCGCAGGTGGCTTCTCCTCCGGCTTCGGTTAGGAGCTTGCGCACGGTTTTTCCAGAAGGAACCTTCGCAAGGGCAGCCTTTATTTCCGGCCACTTTTCTTCCACACGCCCAAAAGGAATTTCCTCCAAAGGATTGGGAAAGCTTTCTTTTCTAGCCTCCGGCCAAAGAGAGCCGAATACGGCAGAAAGCTCGTTTTCGTCCAGTTCTCTCTGGACTTCCGTCACATCCGGCACATCTGCCAGATCGTTATACACATCCGCCAGCATGCCGGTGGCAATGCCGACCTTTTTACCGTGAAACAGCTGCTTTCGCCCTGCCAGCTGGAATTTCATTTCCCAGAAGTGGGCCAAATGATGCTCCGCGCCGGAGGCCGGGCGGGTGCATCCGCAAAGCTGCATGGCAAGGCCGCTTAAAATAAGCGCCTCCATCAAACCGGCGGCATAATCTTCGCTTTCCGTGTCACCCCGGCTGGCAAGGGCGACGGCTCTGTCCACCGCATCCCTTGTCAGCCCGGCAACCGTTTCGCAGTAGTATTCTCCCGTTAAGAGCGAAGCGATTACCCAATCGGCATGTGCAGTGTATTTGCCAAGCAGGTCGCCAAGCCCTGCCGCCTTTAGCTCACAAGGGCTTTTGGCCAAAACAGCCGTATCCGCCAGGATTACCTCCGGCGTTTTGGCAGGAAACGTCCGCTTAAAGCCGTTGATTGTAATGGGCGCCATGGAGGAGGCAAACCCGTCCATCGACGGCGCCGTGGCCAAAATGGCAAAGGGCAGGTTGGACTTTGCCGCCGCATACCGGCAAATGTCGTTTAGGGAGCCTGTGCCTACGGAAAGAATCCCTTCCGCACCGTGCCGTTTGACATCTTCCAGCACACGGTTGGCACCAAACTCATCTGCAATCTGCAAATCCTCAAAATCTGTATGTAGTATAGAAAAGCCGGCTTCCGAAAGACTGTCTATAAGCCCCGGCGAAGCAGCAAGGGTGTTTTTGTCATACACCACCAACAGGCGTTTGGGAAACAGCGCCTCCGAAAGAAGCGACCCGGTTTGCCCTGTAACGCCGCTTGCCACCGCCACCGTTCGGAAAGAAGCCGTATGCTCTTTTCCGCAGGCGCAACCGGCCAGCTGCCGAGTCAGATTTGCCATGTCCATTCTTCATTCTCCTTTTTGCTGCATCGCCATACAAACTGCCTCGGCCAGCTCCCTATCCATCGCACCGATGGCTTTTTTCATATCCTCCGGTCGGTACATAGCACCCAAAAGCGCATTGGCCACATCAGCCGGCATTTCCGTATCCAGCCAGTCGGCAAAGGCATGACAATCGGACACACGGCCCGAACGCAGAGAAACAATTAAATGCATAGTGCCTTTGGAGGTGGTAACGGTCATTTCCTCGTCAAAGGGCGGGGTTTTGCCAAACCGAAAGTCCCACGAAGCGTACTCCTCCGCAAGAGCCTTGCGTTCTTCTGCCAAAGGAGCCAACCTTTCCGCCGGCCCAAAACGCCGGGAAAATACATCCGAAAGGGCGCGCATCATGGATTCTGCCGTAATGTCCTTGCAAATACGCTGCAAAAGCACCACCCGAGAGGCAACCGAAGTCACACCCTTTGCTTTGAGCTTACCCGTCGGCGGTGTCAAATACCTTGCTATTTTGGCCGGGTCGCTGGCAATTAACAGCGTGCCGTGGTGTAAAGAGGCATCCTGCCGGTGCATAAAGGCGTTTCCGGAAAATTTAGCGCCGTCCACCGTCAAATCGTTGCGCCCTGTCTGCTCTGCCACAACGCCAAACTCTGCCAATGCTTTTTGCAAAATGGCATACTGCTCTTTTTCGTTATAAAGGCCGGTTGGCACGGCAAAGGAAAAGTTCAAATTTCCCATATCGTGGTAGACGGCACCCCCGCCGGTTTTCCGGCGAGCCAACTTGCCCCCTTCTTCCTCCAGAAGGGCCACGCGGCATTCCCGCCAAGGGTTCTGGTTTCGCCCAATCACAACCGTATGGTCGTTCTGCCACAAGTAGAGGATTGGCCGGCCCGTTTCGGCCGCTTTTTGCAGCAAAAGCTCTTCCGCTGCCAAATTTTCAAAAGGATTGGCCGCCGTTTCGACGCAAATAAAAGCCATTCACCTACTCCTTTATCAGACAGCGTTCGATCTCACCGATATACATCCGGTGGTAGTCATTTTTATAGAAATCCTCAATGCTTTTGTCGATCATGCCGGCCGGTACCACATCCGAATAGAACAGCTTGCGGCAGAAAAGCACAAGCCTTGCCTCTTCCGGATATACGGGTGCGCTTTTGGAAGCGGTCAAGCCTGTTGCCGCAAATTTGTCCACATCCCGTCCGCTTTTAGAGCCGCAGAAGGAAAGGGCCTTTTTATACTCTTTAGTGAAGAAAGAGAGAGTGAAACGGTCGTACTGTTCCATAAATTGATATGTGTAGCGTGTGGGACGCACGAATACAAAGGCAACATCCCTGCTCCAGACATGGCCAAGCCCGCCCCAGCTAGCCGTCATGGCGTTATACCGTTCCGGAGCGCCCGCAGTAATTAAGAGCCAGTCTTTAGAAATCAACGAAAAAACGTTCTCATTCAACTCAGACAGCGCTGCTTCTCTCATGTCGATTCTCCTTATATAGTATCTTTCATTAAAATTATACAGTATACAGGTTCGTTCTGCAACATTCCTAACCTAACGAAAAAAGAACTTTAGCTATATTGACGAAGAAAAAAGTGTATTTCGGTCCTGGAAGCAGGTTTTCAAAATCCTCCTTTTCGTTTTGTATCTATTTTCTGATATTTTAAACCTTATCCGCCTTTTTATTTGCCGTTCGGTTATCTATGATTTTGTTGCTAATAACTAAAAATTAATTTCCTAAGGCAAATGTTCCCTATGTGGTTTCTTGCATTTTTTGCAAAAAAGGAGTATGATAGTTTTAAGCGTTCCCTTTGAAAACTGTGTTTCTTCCGGGGCGTAACAATATAAAGGAGTCGATGTGATGAAAATATATATATTGTCCGCCATGCGGAATCCACCGGCAATCTCCCAAAGGAGCTGCGGACGGGAGGCATCGATCCTCACCTAACCGAACTGGGACAAAAGCAGGCAGATCTTTTGGGCAAACGCATGGCCGGCAGAAAGTTTGACTATATCGTATCCTTTCCCATGACAAGAACCCTGCAAACTACGGGCAGGCATCGTCAGATATATGGATACTCCTCTGGTGCATCTCTGGATCGATCTGGTGGAGCTGGGTGCGGGGGATTTTCCGGGGATTTTCCGGGGATTTCTCTGGAAGAAGCAAAAAAATCTATCCCAACGTGGCTTCGCTGTATGACGGGGCCGCGGCATTCCCACCGGTCCGGAAGACGGCCGGATGTATGCCATTCGCGCGCACAGAGTGGTCACTTATATTGAACAGAACTTTCCGAAGGACGCAACGATTCTTCTGGTCAGCCATTTTTCCTACC
This sequence comes from Clostridiales bacterium, assembly GCA_012841675.1. Lineage (GTDB taxonomy): Bacteria > Bacillota > Clostridia > Oscillospirales > QAMX01 > DUUG01. The sequence goes on along the minus strand of DUUG01000065.1, from coordinate 473 downwards.
TCCGCTATTTAATAAGCGCCTTTTTGAACTTACCCGCCGACCCCATCTTCCATTACGGCCAGAACAATTCCTCTCTGTCTTTATTGTCCATTGAAGAAGAAGACGGAAAAACGAAACGCTGGATCCAATACTTAAACGACCTTTCCCACCTCTATCAGACAGAGTTCATGACGCACCGCGAGTATTAATCTCATTTCCCGGCATGCAAAAGCAAATGTATACTATGTTCGGCAACTCATTAAACATATAAAGGAGCTTAGGAGATGAAAGTATATTTAGTACGCCATGCAGAGTCTACTGGGAATCTTCCGGAAGAAAAACGTCCAAGCGATCATGTGGAGATCAACCCTTGTCTGTCAGATACGGGATTGAAGCAGGCGGACCTTTTGGGAAAACGCTTCGCCGGCACCAAATTTGACGCCATTATAACCTCACCGCTTACGCGCACCATGCAGACAACCGCCGCCATTACT
>DUUG01000064.1 GCA_012841675.1 Clostridiales bacterium | reverse complement strand
GGCAGAAAGCGATCCCACCGTCTATGTAGCGCCCATCGGGAAAGTTAAACTGCTTCCCTATAAACCGTTTTGCTATTCCTACCTAATCTGCGTAGGCCGCATATCGGAAATCCGCCGGCAATTTGCCATTAAAAGGGAGAGTTTGCAAAATTCCTGCTACAATACAGAATTTCAATAAGAGGTTGCTTATGTTTTCCGTCGATTTTCCCCCCGAAGGTCCTTTCAAGATTTTACAGTTCACCGATTTACACCTTGGCAACCGCCCCGAAAAAGATGCGCTTACATATGCGCTGGTGGAGGACATGGTCAACGACCAAGCGCCCGACCTTCTGGTCTTTACCGGCGATATTTTTACCAAAGACGAGGCCTTCCAGCCGACTTTGATTGCTGAAGCCTGCCGTCGGATTGATGCGTTTAAAACCCCTTGGGCCTTTTGCATGGGAAACCACGAGGGAACCCACGGACAAGACGGCGTTCGAGCCCAAAAGGCGGCTTTTATGGTTTCCCAAAGCCAGTATCTTCTATTTGATTCCGGCCCGAAGGATGTGTACGGCATCGGAAACTATGCAATTTCCTTAAAAAAGCATGGAAAGCCCGCATGGACGGTGTTTTTGCTCGACTCTAACGACTTTACCTTCCATATGATCCGGGGTGTGCCCTCCCGTGTCCACGACGCCATCCGTCCAGACCAGATTGCTTGGTTCCAGCAAACGGCAGATACTATCCGCAACCTCCACGGGCCTGTGCCGGCAGTGGCATTTTTCCATGTACCTGTCCCGGAATTTATTGACGCGGCCATGTTTGAACCATATCTCGGAGATCGAGGCCAGAAGGTGACGACACCGCCGTTAAACACGGGGTTTTTCGCCGCCGCACTGGCACAGCGCGACTTGCGCGCCATGTTCGTCGGCCATGACCACACCAACAGCTTCTGCGCCGATGTGCTAGGGATTCCCCTTGCTTACGGCCGCTGCAGCGGCTATGGCTGCAATGCACCAGCACAATTTCCGCGGGGGGCCCGGGTTATCCTGCTGTGGCCCGACGAATCCTTGGAAACGTATCCCTTATTGCATCGTCCCAAGCAGGAACGGGGAAGCCGGCCGGCGGTCTACCGCCCGGAGGAAAAGCGCTCCGGCCCTGTATACGATCGATTTCATTTTTTCCCGCAGGAGAAAATGTATTAACGGAGGTTATAAAAATGCTTTCTTATACGCTGAAAAAAGACGGCCCGTTTCATATTCTGCAAATTACCGACTTGCATTTAACCCACGGCTGGCATTACGACGAGAAAACCTTGGCCATGGTGAAGGATTTGACGGAATTTGCCAAGCCCGACCTCATTGTCATGACCGGCGACGTGATTACGGACGGGGAGGGCTTCCACCCGGACGTAATGGAGCATGCCTGCCGCGAGTTTGACGCCTTAGGCGTGCCGTGGGCCTTTGTCATGGGAAACCACGAGGGCAATTACAACTTTGGCAAGGGCATGCGGGAGAAAAAGGGCGAATTTCTCCTTGCTCATAGCAAAAACGTTTTGTTTGACCGGCTCCGACGACATCTACGGTGTGGGCAACTACACAGTCGGCATCCAGGACGAAAATGACAAGCTTCTCTGGGTTTTGTACATGATCGACTCCAACAACCGGGCCTATTACACCGTTAACGGCAAAATCAAAGAATGCGAGGATCATATCCGGACAGACCAAATTGAATGGTACCGCGAAACCTCCGACCAAATCAAGCAAGCCCACGGGCCTGTGCCGGCCATGGCCTTCTTCCATATTCCTCTGCCCGAGTACACCGATGCTTGGCTGTTTGAGCCGTGCTTAGGCGACCGGGGCGAACACGTGACCGCCGCCACGCTAAACAGCGGATTCTTCGCCGCTGCCATGGAACAGGGCGACATCAAAGGCATGTTCGTCGGCCATGACCACACCAACAGCTTCGCCGCCAACGTGTTCGGCATCACGCTCCACTGCTGCCGCTGCACCAGCTACGAAGTCCCCATCGGCGACACTCCCCGAGGCGGGCGCATGATTACCCTTATGCCCGACGGCACGTTTGAATCATACACCCTGCTTCACGTTCGAAGCGATCTCCAGAAGGAGGGCGAGCCCAAGGCATACCGCCAGCATGAGACATACTCCGCCCCCTACTATAACCGGTTTCAATTCTGCCTGCCGGAAAATAAATAAGAAAAAGCCCCCTTGCAAGGGGGCTTTTTTTATTTGATCGTGCCGCCTGAAAGGATGGTTGCAATATTCTCCTCGACCTTGCGAAGAGACGCAATGTTGACCGTAAAGCCAACATCCTCCATGGGGGCGTTGTTGAGGCGAACGGCATACTGCCGGTTGTTCACCCTGTAAAGGGAGAGATACTCCTTCCGACCATTGCGATAGGTGATGGTAAAGGAATGGGTCGGCGCCGTTTCTGTCACTTCGCCGGCAAGCTCTGCATCATACGCAATGGAAATCACGCTCATATACAAAGCCCGGGCGTTATCCTCTGACACGGGTTGGCCGTTGAGTTTGGCTTCGAAGGTGCCGCTGTTGTCCACAGGGTCAATCTGATCATCCACCCAAAGCACATGCTTCCCGTTGGGCAGATGCATGGATACTTCCTTAATATTCTTAATGGAATGGAGCCATACGAGTCCGGAACGAAGCCGCATAGCATCCGCATCCAGGAAGGAAAAATCACTCATCAGGCTTATGGCGCTGTAAACCGTATCCACGCCCTCCACCATCATATAACGAGTGCCGCTTGACAAAGAGTCGAACAGTAGGGTAACCGGTTCCTTTTTGCCATCCACCGTGATGGTCACCCGGTAGGGCTTGTCCAGCCCGTACTCAGACAAGTCTTT
>DUUG01000063.1 GCA_012841675.1 Clostridiales bacterium | reverse complement strand
GTAATTCCGGTCATTATTCCTAAAAAGCGGTGGTTCCAACAGAAGTCTTGCATCTTGGCATTTATATTGTTCAAAGAAAGCCGTAAGTAAACGAAATATAACATCCTTCCCAAAAATCTTTCTTTTTTACCCTTGCGTCATTGGCACAAATAGGTTAAAATAAAGGAGAACTCCGCTGTGCCTGGGGCGTATATGTGCGCCAGGGCTATAGGCGGGGGCTTTTGAGTTGTTTTTGGGGCGGCGCCGAAGTGTGTAATTTCCTTCGGTCGTTCCTAGAATCTTGACGGCAATTTCTTTCACCAAAATGAAACGGAGGAGCTTTGCATGAAAAATTTGATTGGTGATTTTCCGGCAATTGGTATTCGACCGATTATTGACGGTCGCCAGAACGGTGTCCGTGAGGGGCTTGAAGATCAAGTTATGAATATGGCCAAAAACGTGGCCAAATTGATTTCCGAAAAGCTGCGTTATCCCAACGGCGAGCCCGTTCGCTGCGTCATCGCCGACAGCACCATTGGCCGTGTGGCCGAGGCTGCCGCTTGCGAGAAAAAGTTTGCGGAAAACAACGTGGGCGTTTCCATTTCCGTTACGGCCTGCTGGTGCTACGGTACGGAAACCATTGATATGCATCCCACTCGCCCCAAGGCCATCTTCGGTATGAACGCCACCGAGCGTCCGGGTGCTGTGTATTTGGCTGCGGCTTTGGCCGGCCACAATCAAAAGGGACTTCCCGCCTTCTCCATCTACGGCCACGATGTGCAGGATGCCACGGCAACGGGCATTACGCCTGATGTGGAAGAAAAGCTGCTCCGCTTTGCAAAAGCAGGTCTTGCCGTCGCTATTATGCAGGGCAAAAGCTATCTGGCCATCGGCGGCACCTGTATGGGTATTGCCGGTTCCATGGTAGACGCCAACTTCTTCTACGACTACCTGGGCATGCGCAACGAATCCGTTGATATGAGCGAAGTGGCCCGCCGTATGGAGCTTGGCATTTACGACCATGAGGAGTTTGAACGTGCTCTGGCGTGGACGAAGGCCAACTGCGCCGAAGGCCCCGACCTCAACGATCCGGACAAAATGCACTCCAGAGAGCAGAAGGATAAGGAGTGGGAAGACTGCGTCAAAATGGCGCTGATTGTCCGCGACTTAATGGAAGGCAACCCGAAGCTTGCGGAAATGGGCTTCAAGGAAGAGGCTCTCGGCCACAACGCCATTGTTTCCGGCTTCCAGGGCCAGCGCCAGTGGACAGACTTCCGCGTCAACGGCGACTTTATGGAAGCCATCTTAAACAGCAGCTTCGACTGGAACGGCATCCGCGCTCCTTATATTGTTGCCACCGAAAATGACAGCTTAAACGGCGCTGCTATGCTGTTTGGCTATCTGCTCACCAACACCGCGCAGGTATTCTGCGACGTGCGCACCTACTGGAGCCCCGACGCTGTCAAGCGCTGCACCGGCAAGGAACTGACCGGTATGGCGGCCAACGGCATTATTCATATGATTAACTCCGGCGCTGCCGCATTGGACGGCACCGGCCAGCAGGAAATTGACGGCAAACCCGTCATGAAGCCCTACTGGGAGATTACCGAAGAAGAGGCCGAAAAGTGCCTGAAGGCCACCACCTGGGGCCCGGCCAGCCTTGGCTATTTCCGCGGCGGCGGCTTCTCCTCCACCTTCATGACCAAAGGCGGCATGCCCATGACCATGGTTCGCATCAATATCATCAAGGGTCTGGGTCCTGTTCTGCAGATTGCCGAAGGCTATAGCTGCGATTTGGATCCCGAAGTGGCCGAAGCCATCTGGAAGCGCACCGACCGCACTTGGCCCACCACCTGGTTTGCCCCCATCGTTGACGAAAACAATCCCGCTTTTGTCGACGTGTACTCCGTCATGAACAACTGGGGCGCCAACCACTGCTCCCTGTCCTATGGACACATCGGCGCCGACCTTATTACCCTGGCTTCCATTCTGCGTATCCCGGTGGCTATGCACAACGTGTCCACCGACAAGCTGTTCCGTCCCTCCATGTGGGGCGCATTCGGCACCAAGGATCCGGAAAGCGCTGACTTCCGCGCTTGTGAGAAGCTTGGACCTCTGTACCGCTAAATTTTAACTTTAC
>DUUG01000062.1 GCA_012841675.1 Clostridiales bacterium | reverse complement strand
GGGCTCCTGCCCCGCCAGTATGGCGCCGTAGCTTCGGTTATCCTCAAAATAGAAGTTGGACTGCACCTGTTCAAGGGAAGAAACATCGGGCAGGCGGTTTAATTCCCGTTCCGAAAAGGTAACGGCACCGATCCAAACCACCAGCGACGAAATTAGTGACAAAACCAAAAACATCGGCGTAATGGAAAGCAGATGCTTAATCTTTTTGGTCGTGGCAAGCTCGTAGACATAATACGCCACAAGGGCAACGCCCCAAAGAAGCAATGTGCTTTCGGGGTTATCCCGCACATAGGAGAAAATGCTCTGCCGGCTGGCAACGGCCAAAACCGTCGGCGCAATTACAAGGGGTAAAACGGCCGCGCTCCGGTAGACATGCTGCAAAAGCCGGGAGGGGGCGCTTTTTTCCGCCGTTTCCGACCGCCGCGCCCGGTATAGAAGGGCCGCCGCCGCAAAAAGCAGTGCGGCCAAAATGCCGGAATACCTATAAGCGCCCGTAAACAAAATGGGGTTGCTTGAGGAAAAGATGCCAATGGGAATGTGGTATGCCATGTTGAAAAGGCCGAACTGATCCATGGGAACGATGACCAAACGGCTTTCCATGGCCGAGGTAATCATAAAAAGAAGAATTCTAGGCCAAAAGAGAATCAAAGCCGTCAAGGAGAGATTGGTAACCGTGGTGCCGGTCACCGCCACGGCAACCATGGCGGCGGAAGCCACCAGCAGCGTGCCGATGGTGAAATAGCCCAGCAGATACGGATACATGGACCAGTCGATGGGCGGGGCGAACAGGGAATAGGCTGCCATGGTGATGGTGACGGTTCCGAACACAATGCCGACAATCCAAGTGACAACGGCCGCGGCCGTGGAAGTCCACGTGGCCAAAGCGGTGTTGGGCATGCTGTGATAAAAGTCGGAAGCGCTGCGCTTATTTAAGAAGGAAAACGCATTGTACACCAAAAGGGCGCCGCCGGCGTACATGAACCCCCAAAGTATGGGCGTAATGAAGTTGATTTCGGAGAAGGAGGTAATAAGACCGTATTGAGCCGGGCGCCGACTTAGATAAAAAGCAATCGGCACCAGAACGGAAATGACAACGCAAATAATGGAGAATGCTATTCCCGTCAGCCGAAGCTGGCGCAGCATATCCCTATAAAAGCTTCCATTAAAAACTGTATGCTTTTTCATGCAAAATCAGCCTTTCCTAATAGATTCGGAGGTTCCCGCTATACAAGCACATCCTTAAAGGCATACCCTAGGGCCTCCATCTCATAGATAAAGACCTCCTCTAACGTCAGAGGCAGAATGTCGAGTATGGCCGGTCCCTTGGCGGAAAGCAGTGTTCTTACCTTGTCTCGGTCGCCCCGCACAATAACGTTGGCAACACTTCCGCGCTTGGAGAAGTTCAAAACCTCGATGCCGTCAAACACGCTTTGGTCGTAATCGTGGGTGAAACCGATCTGCACCTTAAAGAAAGAGGTTTTAAGATTTTGTACGTCGCTTTCAAACAGAATGCCGCCCTTATGCAAAAGCGCTAGCTGGTCGCAGGTGTCCTCCAGCTCTCTAAGAGAGTGGCTGGAGATAACAGCCGTGGCGTTCCGTTCGGAAACGTCGCTGTAGATAACACGGCGGACAAGGTTGCGCATGACCGGGTCCAGCCCGTCAAAGGTTTCGTCAAAGAAGATAAAGTCGGGCCGGGCGGAAAGGGATAAAATGATGGCCGCCTGCCGCTTCATGCCCTTGGAAAAGGTGTTGATGGGTGCCTTGGGGTTTAAGCCGAAGGCGCTGGTAAGCTCGTTATAACGCTCATAAGAGAAGTTGTTATAGTGGGAAGCGTACAGCTTGGCCATGCGGTGCATGTTGGCGCCGGACAGAAAATACAGCTCGTCGGGAATAAATACAATGCGCTGTTTCGTTTCCGGCATGTCGTAGACGGGGGCCCCGTCGATTTCGATTTGGCCGGCATCGGCTTTGTAAATGCCTGACAATAGGCGCAAAAATGTGGATTTGCCTGCGCCGTTAGAGCCGACCAGTCCATACAGACAGCCGTTGGGAATTTGGCAGGTTAGATTGTTTAAGGCTTTAAAACCGTCAAAGGTTTTGACTACATTGGTGGCAGTAATCATGGTTTTTCCCCCTTTTATTCCTCATTGGGCGGTGCGTTATGGGAAGTATATCCCTTTGTCAAAGCTTCCTGCGCCTTTTCAAGCGGAACGCCCACCGAATTTAGACGGCGGCCTAGCAATGTGATCTCTGAGAGCGCTTCTTCCGCACGGGCTTTCTGTAAAGCCTCCGCCGCGCCCGCCGCCACAAACCGGCCCGTGCCCGGCACGCTGTAACAGTGTCCTCTCCGTTCCAGCTCGGCATACGCCTTTTGCAAGGTGTTCGGGTTAATCTGAAGCTCTTGCGATAGGCTGCGAACCGAAGGAAGAGGCGTATCCGTTGGCAAAATTCCGGAGGAAATCAGATGCTCCATCTGGGAAATTACCTGTTCGTAGATGGGGGTTTGAGAAAATCTGTCAATTTGCAGCATACGAACCACATTCCTTTCGAAGAATGAAGCGTACTGTGTACTATATGAATTAGGACACATGCAGTATAGCAGATGCCAAAAGTCCTGTCAAGGGCTTTTGGCATAAAATAGCGGCTAAATGGAAAATTTCTCTAGCGGAATGGCCTGGCAACGGGGCAGTTGGACAATCGGGTCGGCTGTGGTCTGTCCGATGGGAAGCGCACCGGGCAAAACGCCGTCTGCCTCCACTAAAATGCTTCCAAAGCGCAACGCGCCGAGAGAGAAAACATCGATTTCCGGGGAAAGCGCGAAGCCAAGGCCGCTTTGACGGGTCATCCACCCAATGGCTTCTGCTAGTCCGCCTGCCGACAGGGCAAAAGCGGAACGGATGCGGCCCTGATCGAGCATGGTTTCCACCTGACTGTACACGGAGCGCATAACCGGGGCAATGGGCAGGCCGTTTTCGCCAAAGGGGCAGAGAAAAAGGGAAACTATACTTCCCGGCTTTTGAAATTTTGCCGAAAGCCGCGGAGCTTCCTCCGAGCAGGAAAGAAACACCACAGGGGGCAGCTCTGTTTTAGCTTGCTTGTGAAAAGAGCTTGCAAAACCGGATAAAGAAAGGCCCATTCCTTCCAAAACGGCGCAGGCGCCTGCCTTTGCCTGTAAAGCGTTTTCGTCGGGCGAAGGGGCAAACGAAAGGGCAAACTGCGCCTTTGGAAGGGGGATGCCTGCCGCCAAAAGCATGGCAAGCCCCAAAGCGGCGGAAGCTGTGCCGCTTAAAAAGGGTGACGCTTTATATAATCCCCCGTGAAAGGCCGGGTATACTCCCTGCCGTATTTGTAAAGCGTTTCGGATGGCCTTGGCAGGCGGAAAG
>DUUG01000061.1 GCA_012841675.1 Clostridiales bacterium | reverse complement strand
ATCACCGCCCTTGCCCGCTATGAGGGCATCCGCTTTGTGCTTATCTCCCCGGAAGAGCTTGTCCTTCCCGAGCATGTACGGACGGATGTGCTGGTGAAAAATAACCTTCCCTTTGTCGAAACAACCCGGCTGGACACTTCCCTGCCCGAGCTTGACATTCTCTATATGACAAGAGTACAGAGAGAGCGGTTTTTCAACGAAGCCGACTATGTCCGCCTAAAAGACAGCTATATTCTAACACCGGAAAAACTGGCAAACGCCAAGAAAGACTTGTCTATTCTCCACCCCCTGCCTAGAGTCAACGAAATTTCCGTCGAAGTAGACGCCGATCCCCGGGCCGCCTACTTCCGGCAGGTTATGAATGGAAAACTCATCCGCATGGCGCTTTTGTTAACGCTTTTAGGGAGGAAACCTGTATGATTATCGGAACCATTAAAAACGGGATCGTCATCGACCATATCCCCGCCGGCCGGGGCATTGAGCTGTATAGGTATCTAAAGCTGGACGAGCTGACCTGTGAAGTGGCACACATTAAAAACGCAGACAGCAGCAAATACGGCAAAAAAGATATTCTAAAAATCAACGAAATCATTGATCTGGATTTTGACCTGCTTGGCTACATCAACCCGCGGATTACCGTCAATTTCATTCGAAACGGCGAGCGGGTGAATAAAATTCACCCGCCGCTGCCGGAAAAATTGCAAGATGTGGTTTTTTGCAAAAACCCCCGGTGTATTACATCATCGGAACGGGGGTTGGTTCACATATTCCGCCTGACCGACAGGAATTTGGGCATTTACCGCTGTCAATACTGTGACACGCGGGCGGAACGAACCAAATTTTAGCTATTCATCCTTGCCCGCTTGTTTGTAGAGCTGATTGGCATACACGGCGGCCGCCGCACAGAGGATTCCTTGGGTAATGCCGGAAAAGATCGCCGAGAAATACGCCTCCGGCCGATCTAAAACGGACGTTCCCAACACATAGGCAAGGCCCAGCACAATTCCGATGAGTCCCAGCCACAAGGGAATCCATTTGTCCTTTATCCCTGTGCTGCTTTTCATTAAAAGACCGATGGTATATAATACCGCAATCAAAACGCTTAGCTCAGGTCTGATATACGATACGAAATCCACATTGATTCCTCCTTTATTGGGGATACCCGGGTTTGGGTATCCCTTTTATTTCTATGCCTGCCTGGGCTTGTATGTTCACTGCAAGGCATATAGGAAGCGGCCTTTGGCTTTGCCGTGTTAATCTTTCATTTTCAGATGGTCAAATGTATGGTATAATAGTAAAAACAGTCTTTCCTTCCACCCACCCTTTGGGCCTTGTTTGGCAGAAAACTTGTTCTTTTTCGCCTCTGCGAAGGGTATACTAGCAATATCGGCTTGCCGACGGATTGGATCCGGCCGGTCGCCGAGTTTAACTTCAGAAAGGCGGGAGATCCTATGAAAGACGTACTCAAAGGCCTCACAACGGCATTGGTTCTGCTTTTTATGTTATGTGCATATCTCACCGGCGGCGCGGGTATTTTAACCGGGCTTAGCTATGCCGAGGCCAAAGTGAATAACCCGGATATGCCGGCAAATTATACGCAAACCCACGCGTTTCGCTCCGAAGTCGGCCGCATGCTGGACAGTTTATATGCTGCCGTAACCGCCAACAAGGTGGACTCGCTCCCCTCGCCCAAAGAAGCGGCCTACTATGCCTTTGGGCTTTCGACCAACCGTGTTAGCGTAAGCGACGAAAACGCGCTGGATTTGCGCACGTTTGAGGATGTCTATAAAAACAGCCCCTCCTACAGCTTTTATGTTTCCTACTCCGCCGGGGTGTTTAAAGGCTTTATTCGCCAGAACGGGCAAGTAACGCCCTTTGAAATCCCCTATTCCGAATCCGCCGGCGCCCTTTTCGACACGCAAAGGGACTATCCAGGCGCCGTTTTAGCCCTTGCCCTTTTGGAGCCCCAATTGGGAATTTCCGGCCTGAACCTGGCAAAGCTTGAGTTTCTGCTTTTGGAAAATGGCATTACTTATCTAATTTTCCTCTGCGGTTTGTTTTTTGTTTCCCTATCCATTGTTTTCTCGGCCAGTCCTGTTCGCCGCCGCATTAGTAAAACCGTTGCCAATGGCGTTGCCTGGATCTACTGGGAAATCCGGCTTCTGCTCCTTTTGGCCGCTTTCTATTGGGTACTGTATGACTTTTCCTGGCCTTTGAGCTATTTAACACTAGTAAAGCTTTTGGTTGTGGTCGGGCCGGTTTTATACCTGTTTGCCTGCCGGGGGCTGTATTCCAAGCGGTCGTTTTTCTCTCCTTCCCTGTTTGGAACGCTTTTTTCCCAAATCCGCCGCCTGTACGACGGAATTTATCCCATTCTTCCTTTGCAAATCAAGCTTAGACAGCGGATTCTCCTTCTGTTTATCTTAGGTTTGGTTCTGCCTTTTAGTCTTTTCTTTTTAATAGACGCTTTTATGAGCTTGGCGTTAGTGCGGCTGCTGATCCCCTTTTACCTTTTGTACTTTGGCGTACTGCTGGCACTTTTTGTGCGCCATTACGGGACCCTTGTCAACGGCGTTTCCGAGCTGATCCGATACTCGGCCCTTCTTCCCAAAGGGGGCAAACCCCCTGCCAACCCGTTTGCTAAGGGCGATGACCTGTATGAGCTGGCCGACAACATGTCTCGCATGGAAGATGCCATTGCCGCCTCCACGGAGAAAACCTTTGCCGAGGCAAACAGCCGCCTGGCCGAAGTGGCCCAATCTCTGGAGGAATTAAAAGAACAGTTTTCCATGCTGTCCGCCACGGCGGAAGCCGAAGAATGCAATCCGGAGGAAACTATCTCCCTTGTCCGGCGCATGCAGGCCGTGGCCGAACGGATGACGAAAGCTTTGGCGCAAGGCTCGCCCATTAATGCCCCTGTGTTAAAGCGCATGGATCTGTTGGCCGCCTTAGACGATGTAATGAATGCCCGTTTGGTGGAGCTGTCGGCGGCAAAATTGAAAATCGACTCGGTTTTACCCCCGCCCCCAGCCTTTATCACAGCCGATATGAACCATATCCGCGCGGCACTTGATATTCTGATCTGCAACTTAGCCAAACACGCCTTGTCCGACTCGGTTGTGCAGCTTGCTCTTAAGGAAAAAGACGCGTTCTGGCATCTTACCATTGTCAATGAAACGGAAAAAACCCGTGATGCCGTCCGAACCCCCGGCGGGCTGCTGCTTGCCGAGGAGTATTTAAACTTAAACGGCGGCAAGCTGGAGATTATGGCAGCAGAAGAACGTTTCGGCGTTTCGGTGGTTCTGCCTCGGGCCCATTAGATGGGGCCAAGACTTGCCCCAACAATGAAAACTTGTTCCTATTTACCTGTTTTTTATTTACAAGAAGGCCATTTTGTTGTACAATAGAAATAGAGAATGGTTTTGCGAAAGGTGCGTTGAAAGAGAATGATCGCTTATGTCACGCCGGAAGTTTATTCCGAGTATGACCGGTTTGTTGAGGAACACGCTCAAAGCCATTTTATGCAAACTCGCATGTGGGGCCGTTTAAAAACCCATTGGGAATGGGATGCCGTTCTCGTGCGGGACGATATTACCGGTGCTATCAAGGGCAGCTTGGCCCTTTTGACCCGGAAAGTGCCCGGACTCCCGTTTTCCATTATGTACGGCTGCCGCGGGCCCGTCTGTGACCGGAGCGATGTGAAAGTTGTTTCTGCGCTGATAGAAGGGGCTAAGCGTTTGGCAAAAGAGAAAAAAGCCTACCTTCTAAAGCTTGACCCCGACGTGTTGGCCAGTGATAAAAAATTCATTGACACGTTGGTTTCCCTTGGTTTTTCCGCCCCGTCTACCAACCGGAACTTTGAAGGCATCCAGCCTCGATTTGTGTTCCGTTTAAATGTTGCCGGGCGGACGGAGGAAAATCTGCTAAACGCCTTTGAATCTAAAACCCGGTATAACATTCGTTTGGCCCGGCGCAAGGGCGTAGAGGTTAAAATCTGCGGCAAGGAAGCCGTTTCAGAGTTTAGCAAAATTATGGAGGAAACCGGTGCGAGAGACAGGTTTGTCGTTCGCCCTGCTTCCTATTTTGAGCGCCTGCTGGACAGCTTAGGCGACCACGCCCGGCTGTATATGGCCTACTACAACGACCATCCGGTGGCAGGGTCCATTGCCGTTTGGTATGGCCGCCGGGTTTGGTATCTCTACGGCGCTTCCTCCAACTCCAGCCGCAATGTTATGCCCAACTACTTGCTTCAGTGGGAGATGATTCGTTGGGCCATAGAAAATGGCTGTGACGAGTATGATTTCCGCGGCGTTTCCGGGGATTTGTCGCCGGAGAATCCGCTTTACGGGCTGTATCGCTTTAAAAAGGGGTTCGCAGGGGATTTCACCGAGTTTGCCGGCGAATTTGATATGGTCTTAAAGCCTGCTGTGGCCACGGCCATTCGCGTCGGCGAGAAAACCGTCCGTTTCGGCCGCCGGCAGATCCGCAATGTGCGGAAGCTTATTTCCAAAGGCGGATCCGGAAGCGAAAAGAAAGATGTAAAGACCAGCGAGGAATAGAGAAAGATTTCATGCCGGGTTGACGGGAGGCGGCGCAATGTCCAAATATTTAGTGGTGGAGCGCCAAAAAGTGCGCAACAACATCGCGCAAATAAGGAAAAAAGCCGGAACAGCCGAGGTTTACGGCGTTTTAAAGGGCAACGCCTACGGCTTTGGCCTTTTGGAAATGGCCCATCTGCTTCGGGAAGAAGGCGTTTCTTCCTTTGCGGTGACAGAAGTTCGAGATCTGGTGATTCTGCGGAATGCCGGCTTTATAGACGAGGAGATTCTGATGCTCCGCTCCACCGCGTTGGAGGAGGAGCTTACAAAGCTCATCGAATACCATGCCGTCTGCACCGTCGGCTCTTACGAGGCGGCCGTTGCGTTAAACGGCTTGGCCGACGCGGCTTCTATCAAGGTGGAGGCCCATATTAAGTTGGACACGGGCATGGGGCGGTACGGCTTTTTGCCCGAGGAAACAGACAAGATTATTTCTATTTTTAAATATATGTCCGCTTTGCAAATTACGGGGCTGTATACCCATTTTAACAAAGCGTTTTCCAGCAAAAAGGCTGTGGAAGAACAACTTGACCAGCTTAACAAAGTGGCGGACGCCATCCGCTCTGCCGGATATTCCCCGGGCAAATTGCATGCGGCCAATTCCTCTGCTTTGCTGAAGTATCCCCAAACCGTGCTGGATGCGGTGCGTGTGGGCTCGGCGCTTACGGGGCGCGTGGCAGTTCGGGGCAATTTCGGGCTGCAAAAAGCGGGAACGGCCCAATGCCCCGTGGTAGAAATCCGCTGGCTTCCCAAAAATCACACTGTCGGCTACGGCGGCGATTTCAAATGCCGGCAGATGCTGCGCGCCGCTACGGTTCCCATGGGCTATGCCGACGGTTTCTGCACCGACAAACAGCGGGATATGTTTAACTTTAAAAATGCCGTAATGGCAACGCTGTCCGCCGTGAAAGCCTGGGGTACGGGCCGACAGGTCACCGCCCAAATTAACGGCAAAACCGTACCGGTTATCGGCCATGTAGGCATGCAGCACTGTGTCCTCGACGTGACCGACGTTGAGTGCCAGGTAGGCGATATGGCCGTCTTTGAGGTCAACCCCATTATTGCGGGGGCCATCCTCCCCAAGCGGTACGAATAAGCAGCTTTTGCCCGGCCTGCAATAAAACGGCTCTATGCCGCCAAAATATAGGAGGGTCAATATGAAACTCGTAATTGCCATTATCAACCATGACGACGCCCACGTTGTTGTTCACAACCTGACCAAGGAAGGATATCTCGTTACGAAGCTTTCGACTACCGGCGGCTTTTTAATGGTAGGAAACATGACGGTTCTCATTGGCGTGCCTGATGAAAAGGTTAACCATGTAATTAAGATTATCGACAAATACTCTAAAAGCCGTAAGCAGATTATGCCCTCCATGTCCGAAATTGGCGGCGGCATTTTCCCGACCGTTCCGGTGGAGGTTACTGTCGGCGGCGCTACCGTCTTTGTCGTAGATGTGGAGCGTTTTGAAAAGGTATGACGTCCTCTACCCCACAAAGCGAGGGGCTTTTATCCTTGTTGGCAGGCAATGAAACGGCCCGGGCGATGCTGACAAAGGCGGCAAAAGGCAAGCCTTTTCATGCGTATCTTATTACAGGGCCGGCCGGTTCGGGCAAAAAGCTGGTTGCGAAGCTGCTTTCCGCCGGCTTAGTTTGTCAAAACGAAACCGCCCGCCCTTGCGGGGTATGCTCGGCCTGCCGCAAAGTTTTAAAAGACGGGCATCCTGACGTGATTACCGTTTACCGGGAGGGGAAAAAACACTTCCTTCTCGAACAGGCAAGGCAAATCCGCCAGGATGCCTTTATTCGTCCCAACGAAGCCGATTACAAAATTTATATCCTACCGGATGCGGCGTATATGGATACGGCCGCGCAAAACGCCCTTTTAAAGCTCTTGGAAGAGCCTCCTTCCTTTACGGTGATTGCCTTGCTTTGCGAGCGGGCGGACCAGATGCTGGAAACCGTTCGCTCCCGCTGTGTAGAAATCCCCATGGCACCGCTTGCGGAAGCTGAGCTTTTTACGCTGCTTTCCAAAAAATGCCCGGAAGAACCGGAAGCAAGGCTCAAAGCGGCCATTTCGGCCAGCGGCGGCTATGCCGGACGAGCTTTAGCACAGCTTGGCGAACCGCCCGAAACAGAAAAAACGGCCTATGCTATCGGGGAAGCCATTGCCAAGGCGGACGAATATGAAATTTACTGCGCGCTTATAAAAACCGAGCGCTATACAAACGAAGACGTAAGCCAAACTTTCGAGCTTGTGACTTCTTATCTCCGTGACGCGGTTATGTTAAAAAGCGGCGGAGAGGGGCT
>DUUG01000060.1 GCA_012841675.1 Clostridiales bacterium | reverse complement strand
GCCCGGGTTGCAAACGCTGTTACAGCCAAGCTGCGCTTCGTCGCCTAAAATGGCGCCAAATTTGCGCAGCCCCGTGGGGAAGCGCTTTTCCCCGTTGGTCACTACCACGTTGGTTCCGTCAAACCGCAGATTGGAAAGCACGGCCCCGGCGCCCATATGGGAGTTGACGCCTAAAATCGAATCTCCGATATAGTTGTAGTGGGGGGCTTTGGCGCCGTCGAACAATACGGCGTTTTTAATCTCGGTGGAATTGCCGGCCACCGTCCCTGCGCCCAGTAGCACCGCCCCACGGAGATAACAGCCGGGGCGAAGCTCTGCCCCCGGCCCGATAACCGCCGGCGGCAAAATCACCGCCGATTCGTGGACTTTTGCTTCTCTGTGAATCCAGACGCCTGGCTCCTTTTCCACATACTCCGAAGGCAAGGTTTGACCCAGCTTGAAAATCTCCGCCTCTAGCCTTGGCAAAACGTCCCAAACGGGTTTGTTTTTCTCGAAAAACGGGGCGGACAGACTTTTGGACAAGTCCAGCAATGTACTTGGGGCAAATATTTCGTGCGGCATACAGTTACTCCTTTAAAGCTAAATCAGCAGAAGGCAGAAAAACACGATTTTATGAAAATAAAACGAAAAATTTATCCTTCTTTTCCCAGTATATTCGTTTTAGCCCGTCCGTGTTCCCAAGGCTATTTTGGGAGACTTTCAGGAAATTTCCCTTCGGATTATGGCGTTGACCGGCGGTCCCCCGGGCAGGGGCAGCCAAAAAGAGGAACGCGGGGTTTTAATTTCCTCGGTTGTCTCGCCGTTTTCGGTGAATAGCGCCGAAAGGGTAAAATTCTTCGGCAGGAGCCCCGGGCAGAGAAGCGAAAGCTCTTCTCCTACACGGCATTTATTTTTCAAAACAGCAGGGTATAGGCCGTTTTTCGGCGGCCCTGTCACCACAGCCACCACGTCGCAGGTTCGGATATACCCGCCCTCGGCGTGGGATTCGTTGTTTTTTACGTCGCCAAAGTAAAACCCTGTGCAATAGGGCCGATGGGATACGGTTTCCAGCTCTGCTCTTAACTCCGCAGGGCATGTCCACTCTGGATCCTTTGCCATCTGATCCAATGCCATGCGGTAGGCGTTAGTTGTCACCGCCGTATAATAGGAGGATTTCATGCGCCCTTCGATTTTGCAGGAGGAAACGCCCGCTTCTTTTAAAGCCGGCAGGTGCTCGATCATGCAGAGGTCTTTGGCGTTTAGGATATAGGTGCCTTCCTTTGTTTCCTCTACGGGAAAATACTGCCCGGGGCGCTTTTCCTCCACAAGGGCATACTGCCAGCGGCAGGGCTGGGTGCATTCGCCCCGGTTGGCATCTCTATTGCCGGTCATGAAATTCGACAAAAGGCACCTTCCCGAAAAGGAAACGCACATGGCCCCGTGGACAAAGGCCTCCAGCTCCACTTCGGAAGGAAGCCCGGCGCGAATTTGGGCAATCTCGCCTAAAGAAAGCTCTCGGGCCAAAACGATTCGGGAGGCCCCTAACGTAACCCACTGCTTGGCCGCTTCTACGTTGCGAACGCTTGCTTGAGTGGATATGTGAATGGGCACGTTTGGCGCATATTGCTTGGCAAGGGCCAAAACGCCCAGATCAGACAAAATCATCCCGTCGGCGCGGAGGTCTTCCAAAAGGGATAAAAACGCGGGCAAACCGTGCAAATCCTCATTTTTCGGCAGAACATTGACGGTTACATAGCCCTTTTTGCCCATTTTGTGTATTTTTTCAAAGGCAAGGGCAAGCTCCTCGTCGGAGAAGTTGCCCGCCTGGGCGCGCATGCCAAAAGCGCCGCCCGCAAGATAAACAGCGTCGGTGCCGTAGGCAAGAGCCATATCCAGTTTTTCCCTATTCCCCGCCGGGGACAAAAGCTCCATTGTTTGCATATTATCCCTCTATATTGGCAGGAGCTTCCGGCGTTGTTTCGATTTCTTCGCTGTTGGCCTTTTGAATGGCCTTGTTATGCTCGGCCAGCGTTTTCGAGAAATAGTGATAGCCGTTTTTCCTGGCCACATAGTAGTAATAGCCCGTTTCCTCCGGGTACAAAGCGGCGCGGATGGCCGCCAATCCGGGATTGCTAATGGGCCCTGCGGGCAAGCCCCTCACTTTGTAGGTGTTATAGGGGCTGTCAATCTCTAAATCCTCTTGGGTAAGCACATCTTTGTACTCCGGCAGGGCATATTGGACCGTTGCGTCAATTTGCAGAAACGGGAAGTTGTTGCTTTTTAAACGGTTATAGATGACGGAGGAAACCAGCGGCCGCTCCTCGTCGAATTTGGCCTCTCTTTCAATCATGGAGGCGATAATCACAATATCGTGGATGGAATAGCCGATGTTTTCCGCCCTCGCCTTCATATCCACCGTCAGCTTGCGGTTAAAGTTGGCTAAAAATTTGCCGACGACGGAAATGGGGTTGTCGTTCACATAGAAATTATAGGTGTCGGGGAACAAGTACCCCTCCAGCCGTGTGGGCGTATAAGGAAGCCCTTTGACAAAGCTGTAGGAGTAGTCGTAATACCGGGCCGCGCCCTCCAGCCGCCATGCCTCGCAAACACCCTTTTCTTCCAGCAGGGCGAAAATATCCTTCTGGGTCATGCCCTCCCGGATGACCACCGTGACGACTTCCCGGCCGGCCCTCTTCTTTTGCATCTTCCGAAGAAGGGTGCGATAGTCCATAGTGGCGTTTAATGTATATTCGCCCGGGGCGATATTTTCATCCATGCCGGACACATCCGCAAACATGCGGAACAAAGACGGGTAGCGAATCAGCCCCGCCTCGCCTAAGGCTTGCGAAACTTCCTTCACCGTATCCGTCTCAGATATGACAATAACGGCCTCCCGATCCTCTTTGACTAAGGCAAAGACATCGTTGGCGGAAATAATTAAAAACCCTGCAAGCAATACGGCAAGCCCCATAATAAGCGCCGTATACGTCAACGTGAAAAGACAGCCCGCCTTGCGCGGATCTCCCTTGGGCGCCGCAGACGCCGCATCTTCCTCTGCATGGGCCAATGCGCTTTCTTCCGTTGCGTTTTCCGCCTGCACGTGGGAAATCGGACGATCAGATGACTGCGCCGGGGCATTTCGCCGTGCCGGAGGGGGAAGCAACCCTAGGTTCCGAAGCAGCCTACGCAGGGTAAAACGTTTCTTTTTTTTGCTCATGGTTGTATCCTCTAAACTACCGCCGCTTTTTGCGGTTAATATAAATATTTCCATCATTTTTCCGGTAAAAGGGGCGGGAACACTTTTTCACCGTGTGGCATAGTATAAAGCGAAGTCCTTCAAGACCTCAGAAAAGCAATATAATTTTGGAAAGGTTGGTTCTATTATGCGTTGCAATGCGATGGACGACAACTTCTGCCTCTGGGTTCTGCTGATTGCTGCTGCCGTTGTATTTTTCGTGACTTTCTGCTGCAACAACTAAACTTACATCCAAGGCGCATACGC
This sequence comes from Clostridiales bacterium, assembly GCA_012841675.1. GTDB lineage: Bacteria > Bacillota > Clostridia > Oscillospirales > QAMX01 > DUUG01. The sequence continues at coordinate 3,264 of DUUG01000060.1, read as the reverse complement.
CCATTTACCCCGGCCTTCTTGCCGGGGTAAATGGCGTTATTCGATATACATAGAGCGGCGGACAAATTTGGCCTCCGCCTCGTCTTTTAAAAGCGCTCCCAAGGCAAAGCCGAAATCCATGGCCGCGCCGGCGCTTCTTGCCGTCACAATATTTCCGTCTACAACGAGTTTCTCTTTGGGCAGGACTTCCGCTCCCGTCAAATCCTCCTCAAAGCCCGGGTAGCAGGTGGCTTTCTTCCCCTGCAATAACCCCAGCTTGCCAAGCACCATAGGCGCGGCGCAGATAGCGCCGAGAACGCCGCCGGCCTTATGCGTTTTTAAAAGCAGATCGGCAACAGCCGAGGAGGCGGCCAGATTTTTAGCCCCCGGCATCCCGCCGGGCAAAATCACCATGGCAGGCGTTTCTTTTTTGATTTGATTTAAAGTTTTATCGGCAGTGATAACAATCCCGTGTGCCCCTGTGACCTGCCGGCCCGAAATGCCCGCCAGCACCACAGATAGACCCATGCGGCGCAGAATATCCGCCGGGGCCAAAGCCTCCACTTCTTCAAATCCGTCAGCCAGTAGTATAACGACCATAGGAGATACCTCCCTTTTCCATTCTAATCCCAAAGTAAGCTAAAGCGAAGGGGCACTTTCGGCACCTGTCCGCACACCGGACGGACACAGCCAAAAACAAAACCTTCCTCCGCCGGCAATCGAAACTGAAGCGCAGGAACATTAAGTGCTGCCATAACCGCAAAGGCGACCTTCTCAAAATCGCCGCCGACTTCCCGAAGGACAGGCACCTTTCCCGAGCCATCCACGTAGGCATACCCGTCCGGGCAGACATAAAACCCGTCCGGCGCAGAGAGTGTTTGATAGCTTTCGTAAAACGCCGGGTCACGGTTGATGGATAAAAACCCTTTGTTTTCCTGCTGGTATATGTTGTGAATTTTTGCGAAATCTGCCTGTTTTGCCCTTTTAGCAGGAGATATTTCTGCTTTTTTCCGCAAAACCTTGCCTTCTGTTTGGTAAAACCCCGGGGAAAATCCAAACCGGGCGTAATAGGAAATAAGCCCTTCCTCTGCAGGGACAAGAAAGGCAAAATCGTCGCCCCTTTTTTCCATGGTGACCAAAGCGGCCTCCATAAGCCGGCTCATGCGCCCGCCGCCTCGAAAGGAAGACAGAGTACACGCGCCGTAAATATACCCGGCCCGATATGGCCCGATGCCAAGGGAAGGCAAAAGCACCATGGAAACTACTTGCCCTTCTTCTTTATAGACAAGACAAGATGCTTCCTTAAAAAAAATGTCAAACACGCCCTCTATATAGGCAAGCGGATCTCCAAACACCTGGGCAAAAAGCGCTTGACAGGCCGTTCTGTCGGATTCTTTTGCGAAAGCGATCATACGGCCCGCACCCGCACTCCCGAACGAGCCTCGCTTGTTATCTGCGCCGATGCTAACGCCTCGGGAACGCCCCGGTGCATCATAAGCAAAATAGCCGGGCGGTAAGATTCCTTTGCCTTGCGCAAACCGGGAATTCCCATATCCTCCTCCCGGTTCACATAGGGAAAGGAGGAGAGAACCTTCTTGGCCATTTGCTGGTTGATAACGGTATAGGAGCCGTCAATCTCCGTGTCCGCCTTTTCCACATGCACATCGGCCAAACGGTCGTTAATTTTGGAGGCAAAAGAATAGGCCGCAGGCTTTCCGTCCACAAAAAGCAGAAGCCCTTTTAAGCCTAGGGCATCGTACTCCTCCAGCGCTTCCATAACGGCACAGTATTCGCCATGCAAGCTCTTGCCGCTCTTGCAGCCCTTGCAGCCGTTCTTTTTACACCATTCTTTGTGAAAAGCCCGGACAAGGTGCAAATTTTCCGAGGAAATAGGCACGGTTTCCCACCGGCCTTCATAGGTTCTCATAAAGCGGTTTAAATGATTTTTCTTGCTGTGAAGCTTTTTCCCCGAAAGGGAAATTAGCGCTTTCGTTTCATAGATATAGTCTGCATTGTCCCGAAATTCGGTAAAGGTGTAGTTTAAATGGGGCAGACGATGGGACAAAATCTCCGTCTGTTCTTTGGAAAGCCCCACAAAAACAGGGTTTGAATCCTGTTCCAAAATTTTTTCAAAAGCTTTGTCAAGATCCCCTTGTCCCAAGGGGAAATAGTGGCGGGTTTCGCCTTTTTGTTTTGCTCTTCGAAATAAAAATCTGTCGGAAAAGGCAATCTCCGAAGGAAACACCTTTCTCCACATATATAAGTTGACAAACGACGTATGACAAGCCATAGAGCCTGAGGCCGCAATACAGTCCTCGGCCTGCTCTTTATCGGCCAGCGTAATCGCGCGGTATTGCAAAAAATCGCATCCTTTCGATGCTGTCAAAGCAGCTTCCGTTCCTGAAGAGCGCTGTATATTTTTTCGTGAATTTCATCTATGGGCAAAAACCGTCCGTTTTGAGTCACTTCCACCTCTTGCCAGCCAAAATAGGAAGCGGCGGCCGCCCCGCTTTCGGCGCAGGCGGTAAAATAGGCAAGGTTTCGTTCGTGGATATCGGCCGGCGTGTTTTCCTCTTCGGCCCGCTTGGCAATGTGGAAAAGGGCTGTCTCAATCGGCGCCTTCAGGTAAAAAACGAGATCAGGCCGCGGCAGCCCCAGCTTATTATATTCGTAATCCTCCAGCCAGGCGAAAAAACCTTCCCGTTCCTCTTGGGGAAGCTTCGCCCCCTGATGGATGGCGTTGGAGGTGGTATAGCGTGCCAGCACAACAAGCCCGCCCATACGGTAACACTCTCCCCATGGCTCTTGCCGGAAGGAGGTAAACCGGTCTACGGCGTAAAACGACGACGCCGCGTAGGCGTTGACGTCGCCGGGGTTTGTGCCGAAGCCGCCGGAAAGATACTCGGAAATGAGTTTTCCTGCCGTGCGCTCATACCGGGGAAAGGAAACGCTGGCATGGGCCATACCCTCACTTGCCAGGCGGGACAAAAGCCTTTCGTGCTGCGTGGTTTTGCCCGTTCCGTCTACCCCTTCGATGACAACCAGCTTTCCTTGGCTCATCGGGCGGCCTTCCTTTCTGCCCGCTTTTCCTTGTAAACGGCCAGCATAAATGGCGGTAGCGAGCCAAGTATGCGTTTGGCGCGCTTGGGCTGTTTCATCATGCGGTAGAACCATTCCAGCCCCGTTTTTTGCCAAAACTGCGGCGCGCGCTCCACTTTCCCGGCATAAATATCCACCGAACCGCCAAGGCCCAGCATAAGCGAAACATTGAGCTTATCTCTGTTC
>DUUG01000059.1 GCA_012841675.1 Clostridiales bacterium | reverse complement strand
CCATTGCGGCAGATGAACCGACCGCGCCGGTGAAAGGCTTTGCAAAAAACGGTTTGCCGGGTGCTCGGCTACTATTTAGCAAATCAGATTTTACCGCTGCGGCGGGCAAGGTGACGGGAATTTTAATTACTTCTGTCCCGTCTCCTGTGCATGGCGTTCTGACTACGGGCAGGATCTCCGAGCCGGCTGCTGTCGCTCCGGGGCAGGTAGTGGACGCCAGCGAGCTCGACTCTTTATGCTTTATTCCCACCTCCAACGAGGAAATGAACCTGACCATGGAGTTTATTCCCCTGTATAAAGGAAGCGTGCAGGGTGTGGGCGGCAAGCAAGTATCAGTTGGATTGAATTTAATGAAAACGCGCAACTTTGCGCCGGCAGCTCTGCCGCTTAACGTGGAAACAGGCCGGGGCATGCCCATGGAAATTATGCTCAAGGCGTACGACCCGGAAGGGGACGAGCTGACCTTCCATCTCTACGAATCGTCTAATAAGGGCGAGGTGCGCTTGTCGGAAGATGGCGTTGCGGTTTTCATCCCCGCCGAAAACAAAAAGGGGAAAACCACCTTTTCCTATTATACCTCCGACGTGTATGGGAATACGTCCGAGGTAACGGAAGTGGTTGTGAATATTGAGAAGCCTAAAAGCAAGACGGTTTACGCCGATATTGCCGGAACGACGCTGGAATATGCCGCTTTGAAACTGGAGGAAATGGGCGTTTATGCCGGTGAAGTCGTTGGCGGCACTTCGTTGTTCCGGCCGGAGGAACCGGTGACTCGCGGAGAATTTGTCGCTATGGTGATGGCCATTGCCGACCGCAAGCCTTCAGGCACAATCTCCGTCTTTGCCGCGGAGGCCGACGCATGGCAGCAGGGGTATCTCACCGCCGCTATTGAGGACGGTCTGTTAGTAAGCGGAAACCTGCGCCCTGCCGATGCCATTACCAAGGCAGAAGCCGTAACGGTAATGGACCGGTTGTTAAACATCGCCGGAAAATCAGCGGACATCAAAGGAGATATTGCGCCGGCTTGGGCTGCGCAGGCGGCTGCCAATTTGGAAGGTTTCGGCGTGTATTCGCCTAATGAGTCATTAAGCGAAGTAATGACAAGAGGAGAAGCCGCCCTTCTTCTGTATCGGGCCAGTCTTGTACAAAGCGGCCAGCGCTTAGGTCTGGTGACCCCGTAACATTTAAAACCCACTATACCGCCCTGTTTCCCCATTCGGAACAGGGCGGTTTTTTGCATAAATTGCATTTATCTGCTTGTTTTAGGAGGCGGCTGTGCTGTACATAATATATAAGAAAAACAGATAAATCGATAATAAGGCATAAGGTAAAGTTATAACACATATAAAACATACATATAACGACAAACTTAGATATAAGAATAACTTATAATAGGCATTCAAAATTAACATGGAGTAAAACGGTCCAAAATGGTTGTATATAAGGAGGTCGGGTGCTATAATGTGAGTAAAGAGTATAAAAAAGTCAAAATTTTGAGGTATAAAATATGAAAAAAGAAACGGTCACAAGAACGAATGAAACTATAGATCAGGAACTCGCTCTTCTTGCTGATAAAATTGCCAGAGTGAAAGCGGCGCAGAAGAAGTTTGCCACGTATACGCAAGAGCAGGTGGATAAAATCTTCTTGGCGGCTGCCATGGCGGCCAATAAGGCCCGGATTACACTTGCCAAAATGGCTTGCGAGGAGACGGGGATGGGCGTTGTGGAAGACAAGGTCATCAAAAACCACTACGCCGCCGAGTACATCTATAACGCCTACCGGGACACCCAAACCTGCGGTGTTGTGGAAGAGGACGAAGCCGTCGGCTATACCAAGGTTTTAGAGCCTGTCGGCGTAATTGCGGCGGTTATTCCCACCACCAACCCCACTTCCACCGTTATTTTCAAAGCGCTGCTTGCTTTGAAAACCCGCAACGGGCTTATCATTGCCCCGCATCCCAGAGCGAAAAAATGCACCTGTGAAGCGGCGCGTATTGTGTTGGAGGCGGCTGTGGAAGCCGGCGCTCCGGAGGAGATCATTGCATGGATTGAGCAGCCGGCCATTGCATTGACCGAGCAGGTTATGCAGAGTGCGGATCTCATTTTGGCAACCGGCGGCCCGGGCATGGTTCGCGCGGCATATTCCTCGGGCAAGCCTGCCATAGGCGTCGGTTCGGGCAATACTCCCGCCATTGTTGACGATACGGCTGATGTGAAAACGGCGGTCAGCTCCATTCTCCTATCCAAGACTTTTGACAACGGCATGATTTGCGCATCCGAACAGGCAGTTATTGCCCCTCCCGGCGTGTATGAGGCTTTAAAGGCCGAGTTTGCCGCCCGAGGTGCGTATCTTCTGAACGACGAGGAAACCGAGAAGGTGCGCGGTGTTATTTTGAAAAACGGCGCTTTAAATGCCGCCATTGTGGGTCAAACCGCCGCTACCATTGCAGGATTTGCCGGCATTACCGTTCCGGCGGAGACGAAGGTTCTTATCGGCGAAGTGACATCCACCGACCTTTCCGAGCCTTTTGCCCACGAAAAACTCTCTCCCGTTCTGGCCCTTTACAAAGGAAAGGATTTCGATGATGCGCTTATTAAGGCCAAAAAACTCGTCGAGGACGGCGGCATGGGCCACACCTCCGTTCTGTATGTAGACGAAACCACACAGGCAGAGAAAATTGCCAAGTTTACGAATACGCTTCCTACCGGCCGTGTTTTGATCAACAGCCCCTCCTCCCATGGCGGTATTGGCGATCTCTATAACTTCCGTCTGGCTCCGTCTTTGACCCTTGGCTGCGGCACATGGGGCGGCAACTCCACCGCTGAAAACGTTGGCGTTATGCACCTTTTGAACACGAAAATTGTGGCGAAACGGAGAGAGAATATGCTTTGGTTCAGAGCGCCTGAAAAGGTTTACTTCAAAAAAGGCTGTCTGGCCACGGCTTTGGCCGAGCTGGGTACGGTTCTCAACAAGAAAAGAGCCTTTATCGTAACCGACCAGTTCCTCTTTCAGAATCAGTATGTAAAACCGGTTATGGATAAGCTCAACGCCATGCACATCCAGCACACGGTGTTCTTCGACGTGGAGCCCGATCCCACGCTGGCGTGCGCTCGGGCAGGTGCGGCGGCGATGACGGCATTCCAGCCCGATGTGATTATCGCTTTTGGCGGCGGTTCGGCCATGGACGCGGCGAAAATCATGTGGACCATGTACGAGCACCCCGAGGTGGAGTTTGAAGATTTGGCCATGCGGTTTATGGACATTCGAAAACGCGTCTACACCTTCCCCAAAATGGGCGAAAAGGCCTACTTTATCGCCATTCCCACCACTGCCGGTACGGGAAGCGAAGTAACGCCCTTTGCCGTCATCACCGATGAAAAAACCGGCATTAAATATCCTCTGGCCGATTACGAGCTTCTGCCCAACATGGCCATTGTGGATGCCGATTTGATGATGACCATGCCCAAGGGGCTTACGGCGGCTTCCGGTATCGACGCCATGACCCATGCGCTGGAAGCGTATGCTTCCTGCATGGCGACGGATTACACAAGCGGTCTTGCCTTGCAGGCCATAGAGATGATCTTTGATTACCTGCCCCGCGCCTATGAAAACGGTGCCAACGATCCGGAGGCTCGGGAAAAAATGGCCAATGCCTCCACCATTGCCGGTATGGCCTTTGCCAACGCCTTCCTCGGCGTCTGCCATTCCATGGCGCACAAGCTGGGTGCCTTCCACCACCTGCCCCACGGTGTGGCCAATGCCCTCCTTATTAACGAGGTCATCCGCTTCAACGCCACCGAGGTGCCCACCAAGCAGGCGGCCTTCCCCCAGTATAAGTATCCCGACGCTGTCGCCCGGTATGCCAAAATTGCGGAAGCCGTCGGTATTACCGGTACCAATGAGCAGAAGATCGAGGGGCTTATTAAGAAGCTCAACGAGCTGAAAAAGGCAATCGGCATCAAAGAAAGCATTGCCGCATACGGTATTGATGAGAAATCCTTTTTGGAAACTCTCGATGCCATGGTCGAGCAGGCCTTTGACGATCAGTGCACGGGCGCTAACCCTCGGTATCCGCTGATGAGCGAGATTCGGCAGATGTACCTAAACGCCTACTATGGAAAATAATACGGCTCGTAAACTGTCTTCCCCTATTTTTATATATTGAGAAACGCCCCTTCGAGAAAATTCGAAGGGGCTGTTTCTTTTCTGTTGTCAAAAGGGTCTCAAATCGTCTGTTTACGACCTGAAATGCCCTTGTTAAGCAAATGCTTTTTTCAAAAAATACGCCGGATTTTTTAGAAAATAAGAGCCTTGACAAAAATATGGGCCACATGTTATATTAGCAATTAATAAAATGCTTAAATACTTAAAAATGCTCTCGGTGGTCTGCTGTATTTCCACATACGGCATTCATAGGGCAAAGGGGGGAAACAACTTGGAGAGAAAGGCAAAGCAAATAGCCGAGCTTTTGAAGGTCTTGGCCAATGAAAACCGTTTAATGATTTTGTGTGCTTTGATGGAGGGATCCAAAACGGTCGGTAAGATAGCGGAGAAAGTGCCCGGCATCTCCCATTCGGCCTTATCACAGCATCTGTCCCTTATGAAGGCCCATAGGATACTGGACTTTTCAAAAAGCGGACAGAGCGTTACCTACTCCATCGCCGATTACCGGGTTGAGGAAGTTATCCATGTGCTTAAAAAGTATTACTGCCATCCGGATACGGAATAGGAGGCCGCTTATCAAAGGAGCGAATGAAAATATTAGCGCACTAAAACCGTAAATAGACAGAGAAAGGAGAGCCTAGATGCAATATTTGCTGTTGTTTCTGGAAGGGATCATTACATTTATTTCTCCCTGTCTTTTGCCTATGCTACCCGTCTATATTTCTTTTTTTGCGGCGGGAAAGGCGGATAGAGGAAAAACTTTAGCAAATTCCCTTGGCTTTGTGGCCGGTTTTACCGTCGTGTTCGTCACCATGGGCGCTTTTGCCGGTACTATCGGAAGGCTGGTTTTGAAATATGCTACTTTCTTAAACTTGATCGCCGGTCTCATTGTGATTGCCTTTGGGCTAAATTATCTCGGAGTTCTGAAGCTTGGTTTTCTCAACCGGTCGGGGCAAAAAAGCATGCAAGTGCGAAATTTAGGTTTTTTTTCGTCCCTATTGTTTGGCGTGATCTTTTCCCTCGGATGGACGCCGTGTGTGGGGGCGTTTTTAGGCTCTGCTTTGCTAATGGCGTCCTTGGGAGGGTCAGTATGGAAGGGGATAACCATGCTATTGGCCTTTTCGCTTGGACTTGGCATCCCGTTTGTTCTAAGCGCTTTGCTGTTAGATCGGCTGAAGGGGGCCTTTGATTTTATCAAGAGGAACTACAAGGTGATCCATATGGTATCCGGCGGACTGCTTGTTGTAGTTGGCATTCTGATGGCGACGGGTGTTATGGGACGGTTCCTTTCACTTCTTACATTTTAGGAGGTTCATATGAATCAAAAAGTGAAAACCATTGTGCTGCTTGGCGTTTTTGCTCTGTTTATTGTGGGCGCTGTTTTGGCCTATAATCTACTTGGCGAGAAGGTTGCCCCGCCGGAGAATTTGGGAGAAATGAAAAGCGAAGGCGAGGTTACGCAGGCAAGCGAGGAAGACATAAACAAAATAAAAGCGCCTGATTTTACGGTTTGGGATAGGGAAGGGAACGAAGTCAAGCTTTCGGATTTGATTGGAAAGCCTATTGTGCTCAACTTCTGGGCAAGCTGGTGCGGGCCGTGCAGAGAAGAAATGCCAATGTTTGATAAAGTGTATCAGGAAGAAAAAGATGACATCATCTTCATGATGGTGGATCTGGTGGACGGCATGCGGGAAACACAGAAAAAAGGGGAGGAGTATGTAGTCGAGCAGGGCTTTACTTTTCCCGTCTACTTTGATTTGGAACAGGACGCCGCCTATACCTATGGCATTACGTCCATTCCCAGCACCTTGTTTATTGATAAAGACGGATACGCCGTAGCAGGCGCGCAGGGTAGCTTAACAGAGGAAATCTTAAAAAAGGGCATTGGCATGATTCAGTAGTTGGGTTAGATGTGGGATTAGCGCGGAGGAATAATGCTGTGTTTTATAAGGAGTAAATGTGCAAAAATTTTTATAAATGCTTATTTTTCATAACAAAAACCGGCTGTAAACCAAAAAGGCTTACAGCCGGAAAAAGTATCGGGTTTTACATAAAAACCGTTTAAACCGTCAGCCAGCCGCCGTCAACGGCGATATATTGACCAGTTGTATAGCTAGAGGCATCAGAGGCAAAATAGAGAAGTGTTGTGTCCAGCTCTCCGTCTTTGCCGGGGCGTCCCATGGGGCAGGACGCGCTGATCATATTGTAGAAATCCTGATTTCCCAAGGCATCGCTTGTCATTTCGCTGGGGAAGTAGCCGGGGCCGATGGTGTTAACCGTAATGTTGTGCGGCGCCCACTCGTTGGCCAGAGCGCGGCTCATCATCTTCACGGCACCCTTTGTGGTGGCATAAGCGGAAAGCGGCATGCCTTTTAGCGCAACAGTGCTGTGGATCGAGCCGATGTTGACAATCCGGCCGTACTTCTGCGGGATCATATATTTGCTGACCTCGCGGGCGAAGTAATAGACACCGTTCACGTTGACGCGCATCATGGTTTCCCACAGCTCGTCGCTTTGAGAATCGGCAGGGCCTGTCCAGCCTAAGCCGGCATTGTTTACCAGAATATCGACCCGTCCAAAGGTGTCGACGACTTCCTTAACTGCGGCTTGAATTTCCGCCACAACGCCTACGTCACATTTTACGGCAATGGCTTTCACGCCCATGGCCTCCAGCTCCTCCTTGACGGAGTTCAGACGGTCCACTCGGCGGGCAACCAGCGCAACATTGGCACCCTGATTGGCAAGAGCTTTAGCAAATTGCACCCCAAGACCCGAAGAAGCACCGGTTACAATCGCTATTTTTCCGGTTAAATCAAAGTAGTTTTTCATAGCATGTTCCTTTCTTTTGTTAACATGGTTGTAGTATGCCCAATTTGGATAAAAACATAAAACACATATCTTTGGGCGTTTGATAAGTTTATTTACAGGTCTAGACGAGATTTGTTTATGGATTTGACAACTTAAAGTGTTCAATATAATTAAACCATATTTTCCATCAAATGTCAACCAAAATAGTCTACTAAATTCGGGCGGAGATTTAGAAAAATAAGGACAGGTTGAACAGCCGTCTCATTTTTCCATAAGCGGCATATAATAAATATAAAAGCTTATTATCGGAATGTGGAAACGAAAAACGTTTTACCTCTTGACAAGGAAAATGTTTTATGTTATCTTAGATAAAATTTAATATCTATAAACCGTTGAGGCGGAGATAACGGCAATGATGCCTATACAGAGAGCCTGTGGTGCTGAGAATCAGGCTAGAAACAAGTTGTCAAATGGACCGCTGAGGGTGCAGTCAAATGTGGAGATCCTTTTAATTGACACAGAGTATACTGCAACGTGTGGGCATACGTTAGTTGCCGGGGATATGTTGGTATCCTGCTAAGCGCATAGGGTCATTCCTATGAATCAAGGTGGCACCGCGAATTCCAAGAGT
>DUUG01000058.1 GCA_012841675.1 Clostridiales bacterium | reverse complement strand
GGTCGCGGTTACGTCGCTTTTCTTTCCTACAAGACCAATACGCGACACCGGATCGTAAGAAAGCTCAACTGAGCGTGATATCTCTTCAGCTGCCTCAGGGGCGAGTCTGGTTATCAATATATTGTTCTCGCCGCGGCTTTTCATATTGTTGACGATGCCTACAATATGCTGAGGTGTTTTGCCTTCGCCATAAATCACTTCGGGGGTTCCCTGGCGCAAACCCCGGTGGTGATCCACCTTGGCATAGCCCAGGTCCTCGAAAGGAGCGATTTTTAATTTTTCAACAGCTGTGTCAATGGAAATATCTCCATTTTTGACCTGCTGTAGTAATCTTCGAATATCTTTTTGATCCATAATGGCCCTCCCATCAAACAAGGAGCAAATTGTGGTCATCTGCACAAAACACTTGTATATAGCTTTTAATTACTAGTGATTGAGGATTTTCTCGGGACTAGGTCGAGAAGTATCGACTCAAAATACGGTGAGAGTTCTTTTACAATTTCGCTGTGCATTTCAACTGCACGTTGCATTTGTTCAGCGGGGAGCTGGATTTTCGCTGTTTTACCCATTTTTCGTACTCGTAAATCAGACAAGCCCAAATTATGCAAGGCGGTTTCGCTTGCTTCAACATGTTGTAGTGATCGCGCGTCTATTGCCGTATCGGTCGGTATGCGTGTAGCAAGGCAGGAATATGACGGTTTATCAGATGTAAATAGGCCTGCTTTGCGGGAAAGTCTGCGTATTTCATCCTTATCAAGACCGCATTCTCTGAGAGGAGAGCGAACGCCAAGCTCGGCTAGCGCACGCATCCCGGGACGGTCGGACGGGTCGTCAGATGCGTTTGTTCCGTCAAGCAAAAGCTCATACCCATCTTTTTTGGCATGTTCTAAAATTGCTGAAAAATTGGCTTGTTTGCAGTGGTAGCAGCGCAGTTTGTCATTTTTGATGACATCAGGATTTGTAAATACGTCAACTGTTATCACTGTCAACGGTACGCCGAGCTCCTCCGCAAGTTTGCGTGCGTCAGCCAGTTCAAAGTCAGGCTGAAATTGAGTCTTCACAAAATAAGCACGAACATCGCTGCCATATTTTCTTGCTGAATACAAAAGAAAGGCGGAATCAGTACCGCCCGAAAATGCAACAGCGACTTTCGGATGTTGTTCAAAAAATTCTCTAAGTTCCATAGAATAAACCTCCAATAATGCTCATCGGCCCGGAGGCGTTTCATACGCTTTTTTTTATGCGTTTCGTACGCACAGATTGTTGTATTTAGTGTACCCCATGCATCTCTGATTGTCAATAAATTGGGCAATAAAGCCTAAAACGACTTGCATTTATACACTCAGGTGATATAATAAAAAGTGCTGAAATTTCTGGTCATATTCATTGAATGTTTTGCACAATAGGCAAAATTATTTTTGTTAAGGACGTATAGTGTTATCTTCCTTAACCTATAAAAAATCTTAAAAGTATGATCGACACATTAAATGAAATTATAAGATTTTCAACAAAAGGAGATATTGGATATATGTCACATACTATTGCATTTGCTGGGAAGGGCGGAACAGGAAAAACCACGCTATGTGGACTGTTGATAGACTATTTAGGCAAGAAAGGAAAGGGACCGATCCTTGCTGTGGATGCTGATGCAAACTCAAACCTCAACGAGGTGCTTGGTGAAAAGGTTGCGACGACACTTGGCGATATTAGGGAAGAGGTAGCTAGAGCTGAAAGCATGGACAACAACCCCAT
>DUUG01000057.1 GCA_012841675.1 Clostridiales bacterium | reverse complement strand
CCCGGGCCGCCGCCAATATCCAAAATGCGGTCGCCTTTTTGAATGTATCGCGCCATGAACCGGCACGAAATCAAAAATTCCGGGCGGTTTTCAATCCGCTTCCATTCTGTTTCGGGGGACTGATTGTAATGGGCTCGAATTTCGTCAACCGGTTTCATAGCTTCCTCCTAAAAATAGTTAAATTGCGAAAATTATATCACTTGGCTTGCCCCCTGTCAAGGAAAAACCACCGGTCATCGTTAAAAAAGAGTAGTTTCCAAGATTTCCCCAACCATCGCACATCCCGGCATTTTTACGCCATACATAGACTTTTGCCGCTGTTTGCGCTATAATATATTTATAAAAAAATAAACGATTTATTGGAAAAGAGGGCATGGGCAAAAATGCAGATAGGAGTTTTAATTTCCCTTCACCACGTGGAGGAAAAAATGAAGGAATCGGCCGGCTATGGCTTTAAAAGCTGCCAGATCGTTTCTTGGGATATGGGTGCTTTTACGGAAGAAAACGCCGCGCTCGTAAAAAAGGTGGCCAAAGAAACGGGCATGACCATCTCGACCTTCTGGTGCGGCTTGCCGGGGCCCGCAACTTGGAACTTTACCGACGGGCCGCTCACCCTCGGTCTTGTGCCGGAAAGTTATCGGTTTGAAAGAACCAAAGCGCTTAACCGGGGCGTGGAATTTGCCCACGCCTGCGGCATTTCCCAGATTGCAACCCATGTAGGCTTCATTCCCGAAGATATGAACGACCCCCGCTATGCCGGTACGCTGGTCGCCTTGAAGCAGGTTGTGCGGGCCTGCAAAAAGTACAATATGCGCTTTTTGTTTGAAACCGGGCAGGAAACGCCCGTTACCCTGCTGCGCACTCTGGAAGATCTGGGCGGCGAAAACGTCGGCATTAACCTGGATACGGGCAATCTGATCCTCTACGGAAAGGCAAACCCCGTAGACGCTTTAGATGTGTTCGGCAAGTATGTGTTCGATACCCATTGCAAAGACGGCGAATATCCGACCAACGGCCGGGAACTGGGCAATGAAAAGCCTCTGGGACAGGGTGCTGTGGATTGGCCGAAGCTTGTGGCCAAGCTGAAGGCATTGGGATACGAAGGCCCGCTTACCATCGAACGGGAAATTAGCGGACCGCAGCAGACGAAAGACATTTTAGCAGCCAAAGCCATGCTGGAAAAATTGACCGCCAACTGATGCTCAGCTTAATTTCAAAAGGAGGAATAACCATGTTAAACCCGCTGGTAACGATTGAAATGGAGAATGGAGGCCAAATAGTGGCCGAACTGATGCCTGAAATCGCTCCCAACACCGTCAACAATTTTATTAGCCTCGTTCAAAAAGGTTTTTATGACGGAACTATTTTTCACCGCGTTATTCCCGGCTTCATGATTCAAGGCGGCGACCCCGAAGGGACCGGCATGGGAGGTCCGGGATACACCATTAAAGGCGAATTTGCGCAAAACGGCATTACCAATACACTGGCACATAACAGGGGCGTTCTCTCCATGGCCCGTTCCCGGCATCCTGACTCTGCCGGCTCTCAGTTCTTCATTATGGTTGACAGTGCCCCCCATTTAGATGGCGCATACGCCGCTTTCGGGCGGGTGATTTCTGGT
>DUUG01000056.1 GCA_012841675.1 Clostridiales bacterium | reverse complement strand
GCTTTCCTTGCCTGCATCAATCCGTTTTGGAGCGAGCGCACCTGGAGAGAGCTTTTATTTGATCATCTGCGCATGACGGAAAACGAAGCCGTGTTATATTTTAATCGTCAATTTGAGAAGAGCATTAAAGAATACGATGCCATACAAGCAGAAGCTCTTGAAATGGCCGAAGAAATGACGTTCGGCATTATCCGCCAGTTTTGCATTCGGTAACCGTATCCCTAACCTTCTGATATAATCTATAAAGGGCCTGTCGTTTGACAGGCCCATTTATATTTTACATGGATTGGATCACTTTTCGCGCAATCCGTTAATTGCTCTTTAATCGGGCAAACGATAGGCTACCGAACCCGCCTATAATCGCGGCGTAAAAGGCGAAATCGTACCAGAAACCGATGTTATGTACTTCGTATATGCGGATGTTCTCGTCGAAAATAGAAAGTATAAGCGAAATCGGTGCGATCCAGCCATGCCATATGCCTTTGAAGAAGCCGGCGGGCCTATCCGGCGAGTTGGTGCCGCCGCCGGGGGCAGAATCCGTAGTAATCACAATGACAAATAAAATCCCGAAGAAAAGCAGAAAAATCAGCAGCAAGATACCCAGAGCGCCGAGTACAGCCCTTTTATCACTTTTTTTCATACGTCCACCCTTTCTTATTATGATTTTGTTACTACAATATCACAAAATTAAAGCAAAGGCAACCTTGCGTTTGCAAAGTTGCCTTCGTGTGTGAGCTTATTTAGCTTACTTTACGGAATCCATGTGCTTGATCAGGTCAAGCGCCTTGTTGGAATAGCCCCACTCGTTGTCATACCAGGAAACCAGCTTGACAAACGTATCGGTCAGAGCAATACCGGCCTTAGCGTCGAAGATGGAGGTGCGGGGATCGCCGATAAAGTCGGAGGAAACAACGTCTTCGTCGGTGTAGCCCAGAATGCCCTTCATCTCGTTCTCGGACGCCTTCTTAATCGCAGCGCAGAGCTCATCGTAGGTGGCAGGCTTGGCCAGGTTAACGGTCAGGTCTACGACAGAAACGTTCAGGGTGGGTACGCGGAAGGACATACCGGTTAGCTTCTTGTCGAGAGAAGGAATGACCTTGCCAACAGCCTTGGCAGCGCCGGTGGAAGAAGGAATGATGTTGCTGTAAGCAGCACGGCCGCCGCGCCAGTCCTTAGCGGAAGGAGCGTCGTTGGTCTTCTGGGTGTTGGTAACAGCGTGAACGGTGGTCATCAGGCCATCGACAATGCCGAAATTGTCGTGGATAACCTTGGCCAGAGGAGCCAAGCAGTTGGTGGTGCAGGAAGCGTTGGAAACGATGTCCATGTCGCTCTTGTATTCGTTATGGTTAACGCCCATGACAAACATCGGAGCATCGGCAGAAGGAGCAGAGATAACAACCTTCTTCGCGCCGGCCTTCAGGTGGGCAGAAGCTTTTTCAGTGGTGGTGAAGAAACCGGTGGATTCGAGAACATACTCGGCGCCAACTTCGCCCCAGGGAATCTCAGCGGGATCTTTGCAGGAGAAGCAAGGGATCTTCTTGCCGTTAACGACCAGGTTGTCGCCATCGCTGGAAACTTCGCCGTTGAAGCGGCCGTGGACGGTATCGTATTTCAGCATATATGCAATGTATTCCGCAGAGATCAGATCGTTAATACCGACAAACTCAACGTCGCCACGTTCCAGACCGGCACGGAAAACAAGGCGGCCAATAC
This sequence comes from Clostridiales bacterium, assembly GCA_012841675.1. Taxonomy (GTDB): domain Bacteria; phylum Bacillota; class Clostridia; order Oscillospirales; family QAMX01; genus DUUG01. Next base: position 3,240 of record DUUG01000056.1, on the reverse strand, counting down.
GGCCAAAGCCATTGATACCAATTTTAATTGCCATGTTAGAAAAACCTCCCAATATTTATTAGGTGTATTATACCTCGAATTTCGTAAATTTACAAGGGGCAACAGGAAAAATCTGTGCTTTGCGTCATGGAAAAGTTCATTTTGGCCCTTTGCCTGTGCAAAATGCGAGAATTGCGACACAGGCGGAAAAACCGGTGTATTTTTTTACAGTCTGGATGCAAGATCCTTTAAAATTTTCTCCGCGCCGGCAACAATGGTTTCCATGCAGCCTTCTTCAAACGGAGACTTCAAACCGGCTTCGGCAATCAAATCCGTCAGGCGCTTTGTTCCGCCCTTCTTGGACAGGGCCAGATAGCTTTCCCAAGCAGCCTTGCGGTCTTCCTCCATCCAGACACGGTACTGCAACGCGCACGTCTGGGCAATGCAGTAGTCGATATAGTAGAAGGGACGCTGATAAATGTGGCTTTGCCGCTGCCATGTGCCGCCGTTGCTGAAGAACGGGTCTCCATCGTAATCCAAATGCGGCCTGTATGCTTTTTCCAGCTTGCGCCAAAGGGTCTTGCGCTCTTCCGGCGTTAGGTGGGGATTTTCGTAGATCTCATGCTGGAACTCATCGACCAAGCAGCCGTATGGCAGGAACAAAAGCGCCGAAGCCAGATGCATATACAAGTATTTGTCCGTATCTTCTTTAAAGAACAGCTTCATCCAGTCGGCCGTAAAGAACTCCATAGACATGGAATGAATTTCCGCCACATCATACGTGCTGTCGCGAAGCTCTGGAATTGCAATGTCCTTCGACAGATAGAAATTCAGCGCATGGCCGCATTCATGGGTCAAAACGTCAACGTCTTCACTGGTGCCGTTAAAGTTGGCAAATACAAACGGCGCGCCGTATTCATCAAAGCTGATGCAGTAGCCGCCGCCGGCCTTGCCTTCCTTGGCCAACACGTCGAACAGCTCATTTTCCAGCATAAAATCAATAAACTCGCGAGTTTCGGAAGAAAGCTCCGTATACATCTGTCTGCCCCAGGCAAACATCTCATCGGGCGTTCCTTTAGGAGCCGGGTTGCCGGCAGGGAAGAAAATGTCCTCGTCGTAGAATTTCAGCTTATCAACGCCTAAAAGCTTGGCACGCTGCTCGTGCAGCTTGGTGGCAAAGGGGACGAGCGCCTTCTTCACCTGGTCGCGGAACCGCTTGACCGTTGCCGCGTCATAGCTGTTCCGTTTCATGTTGATATAGCCCAGGGGAATGTAATTCTCAAAGCCCATCTTTTTGCCCATCTGGTGACGAAGAGAAACCAGCTCGTCAAAAATCCGGTCAAGCTCGTCTGCGTGTTCTACAAAGAATTCCGTGCGCTTGGCATACGCCGCTTTCCGAACCTGGCGGTCGGCGGAAAGCTGATAGGCCCGAAGCTGGGACAGATTGACCTTCTTCCCGTCAAAATCAAGGGAAGCCGACGCCAAAAGCTTCGCGTAGGCGGAAGAAAGGGCATTCTGCTTCTGCATCTCGGCAATAAGCTTTTCATCAAAGCCGGCCACAACCATCTCGGCATTGGTAAACCAAAGAGAGCCAAGGCTTTCTTCCAGTTTGGCGCGGAAAGGGGAAGCCAGCATGGCCTTATAGAAATCCACCTGCACTTTTTTCCAGACGGGGCCTACTTCGTCGTAATAGTCGTTTTCCTTGTCGTAAAACTCGTCTTTCGTGTTGATGGTATGACGGGTGTAGGAAAGGGCGCCCATGGTGGCAACATGCTCGGCATACTTGGAAAAGGACTTGTGCAACGCCAGCACTTCATCGGCAGCCTGGGCGTTTTTGATTTTTTCTACTATATCATGGCTAAACGCGGTTGCCTTTTCAATATCAATTCTTTCATACGGCATCTGGGAAAATTTCATGCCAAACCCACCTTTCATAATACTTATTATCCTATCACAATCGATATTTTATAGCAAGAGATTTCCATGGTCTTTCCTTCTGGATCATCAAAAATTTACAATTTTTGCTTTCACTGATGGTGAAATCGTGCTATAATGTTCTACAATGCGTCCATTGCGCATCCGTATTAAAGGAGAATGAACCTATGAGCTTACTTTCCAAGCTGTTTGGCACACCCAGCCAACGGGCACTAAAAAAAATAGAGAGCCAGGTCGATGCGGTCTTGGCTCTGGAAAATACCTATGCCGCCATGTCCGACGAGGAATTGTCCAAGGTCACGCCTAAATTAAAGGAAAGACTGGCAAACGGCGAAACGCTAGACGATATTCTTCCCGATGCGTTTGCCGCCGTTCGCGAAGCGGCATGGCGCGTTTTGGGCTTAAAGGCCTTCCGTGTACAGATTATGGGCGGCATCATCCTGCACCAGGGGCGCATTGCCGAAATGAAAACGGGCGAAGGAAAAACCCTTGTGGCCGTTTTCCCCTCCTATTTGAATGCTTTAACGGGCAACGGCGTCCACGTTGTAACGGTCAATGACTATCTTGCCAAGTTTCAGGGGGAAGAATACGGATTAGTTCACAAATTTATGGGGCTTTCCGTGGGCATTATCTTAAGCCAAATGGAGCCGGCCGAACGCAAGGCCGCCTACGCCGCCGACATTACCTACGGCACCAACAACGAGTTTGGCTTTGACTACCTGCGAGACAACATGGTCATTTATCAGGACCATATGGTGCAGCGGGGCCATGCCTTTGCCATTGTGGACGAGGTGGACTCGATTTTAATTGACGAAGCCCGAACCCCTCTGATTATTTCCGGCATGGGCGACGAATCTACCAAGCTGTATGATCTTGCTAACCAGTTTGCCTCCCGGCTGCGCTGTAAAAAGTTTAAAGAGCTGGATGAAAAGCAGGCCCATGATGATATTGACGCCGACTATATCGTAGATGAAAAAGCAAAAACCTGTACGCTTACGGCTTCCGGCATCAAAAAGGCAGAGCAATTTTTCCAGGTTGACAATTTAACCGATCCCGACAATTCTAACATCCTCCACCACGTCAACCAGGCTATCCGCGCCCACGGGATTATGACGCGGGACGTGGACTATGTGGTGCGCGACGGTGAAGTTATCATCGTGGACGAGTTTACCGGCCGCCTTATGATCGGCCGCCGCTATTCCGACGGGCTCCACCAGGCCATTGAAGCCAAAGAACGTGTCAAAGTGGAGCGGGAAAGCAAAACGCTGGCCACCATTACCTTCCAGAACTACTTCCGCTTGTATCAAAAGCTGGCTGGCATGACCG
>DUUG01000055.1 GCA_012841675.1 Clostridiales bacterium | reverse complement strand
CGTGCGCCCCGCCGTATTATTGAAAAAATGTACGGTGAAGGTGTGTTCTATGAAGAAGCTATTAATATTGCTTATCCCGACGCCTATTCTGCCGCCGTTTTAGAAGCGGGCATTACCCCGGTAGATAGGGCCGAGGTTGAGCTTGTAGATATTAACAACGAGGGCTTTATCTTTACCGCTACGGTAACCGTCAAGCCGGAGGTTACCTTGGGACAGTATAAGGGTCTTGCCGTAGAGCGGCCCGTTGTTTCCGTTACCGATGCAGATGTGGACGATGAGATTGAGCGTCTTCGTCAGCGTGCCGGCCGTGTGGAAACGGCTGAACGTCCCGCCGAGCTGGGCGATACGGTCATCATCGACTTTGAAGGCTTTGTAGACGATGTTCCCTTTGAGGGCGGCAAGGCCGACGGCTTCAACCTGAAGCTTGGCTCCGGTCAGTTTATTCCCGGCTTTGAGGATCAGCTTGTGGGTCTTGCTGCCGGCGACGAAAAGGATGTTTCGGTCACCTTCCCCGAGGAGTATCATGCTGAAGACCTGGCCGGCAAGCCTGCCGTTTTCAAGGTCAAAGTGCAGGAGGTTAAGGAAACGATCCTGCCCGATGTAGATGATGAGCTTGCCAAGGATATTTCCGAGTTTGAAACGCTGGAAGAATTAAAGGCAGACATCCGTGCCAAGCAGCTGGAAAACCGTCAGAAGGCCGCTGACGACGAGACGGAAGGCCGACTGATCGACAAGATGCTGGAAGGCATGCAGGCAGAGGTGCCCGAAGTTATGATCGAGCATCAGCTTGACCATATTCAAGAGGATTTTGCCTATCGCCTCCGCGCCCAGGGCATGACGCTGGAATCCTACCTCCAGATGACCGGCATGGATATGGAAAGCTTCCGCAAGACTTTCTATCCCCAGGCCGAGCGTCAGGTGAAAACGCGCCTTGCTTTAGAGGCCGTTATTGAGGCAGAAGGCTTTACGGCTACGGAAGAAGATATCGAAGCCGAATATCAGAACATTTCGGAAAAGTACAAGACTCCGCTGGAAGATGTGAAGAAGTATATGTCTCCTGAAGCGGTAAAAGAGGACCTGCTCAACGGCCGCGCTATTGCGCTGATTAAAGAAACTGCGCTTATCACCGATGAGAAGCCTGCCGAGGAAGAATCGGTGAATGAAACTGCCGAAGAATCCAAAGAGTAATAGGAGAACGTAGTCGTTTTTTGCCCTAAGACGAGGTTCAGTCAGAAAGTTTTGACAGAAAGGAAGAATCATATGAGTTTAGTTCCCATTGTCGTAGAACAGACGAGCCGCGGCGAAAGAAGCTATGATATTTACTCTAGGCTTTTAAATGATCGTATTATTTTCCTGCATGAAGAAATCAACGATGTGACGGCCAGCTTGGTCGTAGCACAGCTTTTATACCTTGAGGCGCAGGATGCCGATAAGGACATCTCCCTCTATATCAACAGTCCCGGCGGCTCTATTACGTCCGGCATGGCCATTTATGACACCATGCAGTATATTAAGGCCGACGTTTCCACTATTTGTGTCGGTATGGCGGCAAGCATGGGTGCATTCCTGCTTGCGGCAGGCACGAAAGGCAAGCGGTTCGCCTTGCCCAACAGTGAAATTATGATTCACCAGCCCAGCGGCGGCGCCCGCGGTCAGGTTAGCGACATTAAGATTCACGCGGAACGGATTATCCAAATCCGTGACAAGATGAATCGGCTGATGGCTGAAATGACGGGGAAACCCTTTGAGGTAGTTGCCGCCGATACGGAACGTGACAACTTTATGTCCGCGCAGCAGGCGTTGGAGTATGGTATTATTGACAAGGTTTTAACGCGATAAATTTCTACTGCCCCGCCTGCCTATTATATTATCCAAAACGGAGAGAAATATGGCAAAAATTGGAGATAAAAACAACCACGAAATTTGCTCATTTTGCCGTCGTCCCAGGACGGAAGTTGAGAAGCTCATTCGAGGCGATGCTGGCGTATTTATTTGTGACCATTGTGTGCAGCTTTGCTATAGCATGGTATACGAAAACCCGGACGTTCTCATGGGCCCAGAAGAGACAGCTCCCGTCCAAGTGGAGACGTTGCCGAAACCCGCAGAGATCAAGGCATTTCTTGACGAATATGTTATGGGGCAGGATGAGGCGAAAATTGCGTTAAGCGTTGCGGCATACAACCACTACAAACGTGTTTTTTACGCTGCTCCTGATTCGGATATTGAGTTGCAGAAAAGCAATATTATGCTGCTAGGCCCCACCGGATGCGGTAAAACGTATCTGGCGGAAACCATGGCAAAAATCATGCGAGTGCCTTTTGCCATTGCCGATGCAACCACCTTGACCGAAGCGGGCTATGTGGGCGAAGATGTGGAGAATATTTTGCTTCGCCTGATTCAGGCGGCAGACTATGATATAGAAAAGGCCGAAAAGGGCATTATCTATATAGACGAAATTGATAAAATTTCTCGAAAAGGGGAAAATACCTCTATCACCCGAGACGTAAGCGGCGAGGGTGTACAGCAGGCGCTTCTGAAGCTCTTAGAGGGAACGGTTGCCAATGTTCCTCCTCAGGGCGGGCGGAAGCATCCTTCGATGGAATTTATCCAAATTAACACGAAGAACATCCTATTTATCTGCGGCGGCGCGTTTGACGGGATTGACAAGATTATCGAAAAACGCGTTGTGCAAAAGAATATCGGTTTTAATGCCGTTATCACCACCAAGAAGGAACGGCAGACTAGCGAACTTCTTAAGCAAGTGGAATCCCACGATATTATCAAATACGGTTTGATTCCCGAGCTGGTCGGACGTTTGCCGGTGATTGTTGGCCTTCAAGGGTTGGATGAGGAGGCGTTAACCCGTATTCTGACCGAGCCGAAGAATGCATTGACCAAACAGTATCAGAATATTTTTGCCATGGAAGGCGTCGAGCTTGCGTTTGAGCCGAACGCTTTGAAAGCAGTGGCAAGGCAGGCGTATGAACGGAATATTGGCGCCCGCGGACTCCGCACCATCATGGAAAAACTGATGCTTGAGCATATGTATGCCATCCCTTCTGACGAGAGCATTATCCGAGTAACCATTACGGAGGCGCTTGTAAAAGGCGAAGGGCCCGCTGAGGTCGTTCGAATTCCCGGCAAACGGGCAATTCCACAACCGCAGCTCGAGGTTCGACCGGCCCGGTCCAGTGGACGCCGTCGGTTATTATAACAAAACAAGGGGCGGTTCAAGCGAACTCGAATAGGGTTTGGCAGCTGAGCCGTCCCTTCTTGTCAAAGAAAGGCAAAACTATGAATGAGAATCAATGGGAAGCAACGAAGATGCCGTTGATTGCCCTTAGGGGGCTTACGGTATTTCCTCAAATGCTGCTCCATTTTGATGTGGGGCGCGATAAATCTAAAAAAGCGCTGGAAGCGGCCATGAGAACCAGCCAGAGCGTGTTTCTGGTGGCCCAGAAGGATCTCCGGGTAGATGACCCCAAGCCCAGCGATCTTTGCAAAATCGGAACTATTTCCAAGATTAAGCAGATGCTGAAACTGCCCGGCGGCGGGCTTCGCATTCTCGTGGAAGGGCAAGTGCGGGGACGTGTGTTGGATTATTTCCAGTTTGAACCGTTTGTCGAGGTAGTGGTGCAGCCCATTCCGCCGGTAGAAAACAGGGCAAGCGACGAAAAAAAGATTCCCCTTCTGCGCCTTGTACGCGAGCTGTTTGAGGAATATGCCCGGATAGGCAACCAAATTGACCCCCATCACGTGATGGAGGTTTTATCCAACGATGATCCGGGGTTTTTGGCCGACTATATAGCGCAAAACATTCAGATTGAGACTAAGGATAAGCAATCTATCCTAGATGAGCTTCGTCCTTTGAAGCGTTTGGAAAAAATCGCATTTTTACTGACGAGAGAGACGGAAATTCTCTCGGCTGAAATCGAAATTCAGCAAAAGGTAAGAGAGCGTCTTGATAAAAACCAGAAAGAGTATGTTTTAAGAGAGCAGCTATCCGCCATCCGCGCCGAGCTGGGCGAGAAGGAAGACACAATGGAAGAAGCGGAAGTGTACGCTTCCAAAATTCGCGCCTTAAAGCTCCCCAAGGAGACGGAGACAAAGCTTTTGAAGGAGGCATCGCGCCTTTCCCGTATGAGCTCGCATTCGGCTGAAACGGCCCTTTTGCGGACTTATCTGGATACGGTTTTGGATCTGCCGTGGAATAAAAGGACAAAGGATCGGCTGGATTTGGCAAGAGTGGAAAAATCCCTTAACGCCGATCACTACGGTTTAGAAAAAATCAAGGAACGGATTTTAGAGTTTATTGCCGTTAAGGCATTGGCGCCGGATGTGAAAAACCAGATTTTATGCCTTGTGGGGCCGCCGGGTGTGGGCAAATCCTCCGTGGGGCTGTCCATTGCCAAGGCCATGGGGCGCAAGATTGCCCGGGT
>DUUG01000054.1 GCA_012841675.1 Clostridiales bacterium | reverse complement strand
TTTCGAGCCCCGTTTCCTCTATTGGGCCGATCAACTGGGCTACCTCTGCTGGGGCGAGCATGCCAACTGGCTGCTCGATGTGTCCACCCCCGCCGCACTGTTGTATTTCCTGCCCGAATGGCTGGAAGCGGTGGAACGGGACTACAGCCACCCGTCCATTGTCGGCTGGTGCCCCTTCAACGAAACCCAAAGAGGACAGGACGATCGGGTCATTGACGCGGTGTATGTCGCCACCAAGCGGCTGGATCCCACCCGCCCGGTCATTGACACCAGCGGCTATATCCACGTGCGCACAGACATCTACGACTGCCACGACTATGAGCAGGATCCGGTAAAGTTTGCCGAACATTACAAAGCTCTGGCCGAAGGCGGGATTCCGTTTATCAACCACAACGAAAAGCACACCTACGACCCCAACATCCCCTTCTTTGTCAGCGAGTTCGGCGGCGCGCGCTGGGCCCCCGGCAAGGAAGGCTGGGGCTATGGCAACGATCCTAAGACCGTCGAGGAATTTATCCAGCGGTTCCGCGCCTTGGTCACCACCCTTCTGAACAACCCGCGCATTTGCGCCTTCTGCTACACGCAATTGACCGACGTGGAGCAGGAAGTAAACGGTCTCTACACCTACGACCGGAAACCGAAGTTCGACCCGGCCGTGCTGTCTGCCATCCTAAGCCAAAAAGCTGCCATTGAAAAGGAATAGCTTGTTGAAAAACTCCCAACTGCTGTAAAAGAACCAGTAGTAACGGCCAATAGACAAAACGCCCCCTGATATAATTACATCAGGGGGCGTATCTGTCGGCATAAGCCAAACAATTCTGCAAAGCAAATGTTCTGTGGACAGAGCATGCATTGCTACAACCACGAGCGCATCCTATGAAATTTCACCCGCTTGCGCTACGCCGCTCCGCATAAAAACATTTTCTGCAGAGGGGTTTTGCGCTGGCCACACAATCTGGGTCCGTTTATTTTGCGGGGGCCTTGCTTATTCGGTTGGTTCATTCTCCGGCCAGTTATACGAAGTAAAATGCGGCTGGCCCTTTCGCAATTCGTGCCGAATCCTATTTCACCGGGCGAGATTTACCAAGTACAGACCCCGAAAAATGCCGTCATGTGTTTTCCTGCCATTTATACATGGATCAGTTGGAAAGCAGGGGCAACGTCAAACCGTTGGCCGCGAAAACCGCTCTTTTCACGGTATATTTTCTTGACAACCCTATCCCTGTGTGCTACACTTTGCCCACCGGAACAAATAAAAGTTTTCCGTCCGGTTTGAAGCCGGCCGCGAAAGACAGGAGGGTTTCCTATGAGCCAACGCAAACGAATCGAAATTGGCAACATCGACATAGCGAAATATACCGTTGTTCTTCCCGAAAACCCAACTCCCACCGAGCAAACCGCCGCTTCGGAGCTTATTGACCACATGCAAACGGCCACCGGCGTCCTGCTTCCCACCGTACATACGCCCTCACCCCCCGCCCACGGCATTTATATCGGCAACGCCGCCGAAGGCGACCGCAGCGGGATTCAGTACGATGGCTATGTGATAAAAACTGACGAGAAAAACCTCTATCTGTTCGGAAAAATAGACCGGGGCACCTTGTATGCCGTCTACCGCTTTTTGGAAAAGTACGTCGGTTTCCGGAAATACGAACCGGGCGTGGGCCGATTGCTTCCCGGCGATGTTTCTGTTCCGGCAAATCTTTGTGATGCCTCTAACCCTGTATTTTCCGACCGGTTTACCAACTGGGCCAGCCATGTTTTGGATATGCCCTATACGGCGTGGTCTGCTATTAACCATGCCGGCAAAGAGGTGGAAAAATACGGCGGACACGAGCCTTGCACCAGCTTTTGCCACACCTTTGAAGCCCTTTGCGATCCCAAAATCTATTTTGAAGAGCACCCCGAATATTATTCCCTTTGGGAAGGCAAGCGCATTCCCGCCGGCAACACCTTTGAAGTCCCCTACGGCCAGCTTTGCCTGACAAACCCCGACGTGCTGAAAATCGTAATCCAAAACGTGCGGGCACAGCTTGCCAAAATGCCCAACGCTTCCATCGTGGAGGTTTCACAAAACGACAACGGCCGGTATTGCCAGTGCGAAAACTGCGCCGCCGTAGACGCCGAGGAGGGAAGCCCCAGCGGGCTTTTGCTCCGCTTTGTCAACGCCGTGGCGGAGGACATCGAAAAAGATTACCCCAACGCGCTGGTTCGCACCTTTGCCTATCAATACACTCGCAAGCCGCCCAAAATCACCCGCCCCCGTCATAACGTCATTATCCGCTACTGCACCATTGAAGCCTGCTTCCGCCATGCCTTGGACGACCCTTCCTGCGAGAAAAACAAAGGCGCTTTTAAGGAAGAGCTTTTAGAATGGGGCAAAATCTGCGACAAAATCTCTATTTGGGACTATACGCGGAACTTTTCCTGCTATTTTGCGCCGGTACCCAACTTTGAAATCCTGCGGGACAACGTGCGCTTCTTTGCCGACAACAACGCTCTCCATGTGTTCGAGCAGGACACCGAATCCCCCACGTATACGGGCGATTTGGGCAGCCTCAAGGCGTATTTGCTGGCCCGCCTGCTTTGGAACCCTTACATGAGCGAGGAAGAGTATCAAGCCCACATGGACGACTTTCTCGAAGGGTACTACGGCCCCGGATGGCATAACGTCAAGGAGTATATGCGCCTTCTGCACGACGCCACCCGCCACCGCCACATGGGCTGCTTTGAGAAAATGGATATCGGCGGCGAACTCGGGGAGGAATACTACCCGAAAGCCTATCAAGAGGTGGTGGAGGATTCGTACCTCTCCGATTTTATCAACAACCACTTGGACGAAGCCATACGCCTGTGGGACGATACCATAGCAAAGGCCGAGGATGAGGGGCAGAGAGAGCGTGCCCGCCGAAGCCGCCTGGCCATGACGTATTTAGACCTTTTCTGCCGCAAGCATGACAAAGAAAACATGAGCGAGGAAGAACAAAAGGCCTATGAAGCCGGCGTGGAACAATTCCACGAAGATAAAATCCGTTACGGCTGTCACTTTAACATTTGGACGGCTTGGCAAGGGAGCTAACTCCTTTTTGAAAATGTTTACAACCCGCCATAGCAACGGTTTCACTGTTGCCATGGCGGGTCGTTCCTTTTGCCGCTTCTTTTAGTAAGCTTTTATGTAAGCGGGAGGATTAGCATCTTGGCGGACGGTCTACCTCCGACCAGGGGATGACAAACACCTGGATGCCGATGGCATAGGGCCCGATTTCATATTGGCCGTAGAAAATGGCAATGCCGTCTGGTATTAAGTAGAAGCTGTCCGGGTTGAAATACTGGTAAATCAGCTTGGGATAGTTGTCAAAGTAGATAGGGTCTTTCTGCTGAATTCTGTGGGCCTGCTCAAGGATCAATTGCTTTAACCGCTGGATATAGTTGCTGCCCGGATGGAAAAATGCCGACAAGGGAACGGGCCGCCCTGTCAGAATATTAAAGGTGCTTCCGTAGCGGACGGTCATGCCGTGGGCGCCGCCGGTATACTGGTATTGGTCGCGGTAGAAGCTAAAGTGGCAGTTGTCGTTGTACGTCACCGTGTAATTCTGCACGGCATCGTAAGCCCGGAAGGGATACCCCTCTGTTTGGGCGCGGCGGTAGTCGGCCACGGCGTCAAAATACATTCGGTTCTTCACAAACCGCTCAAAGCGCAGCCTTTGGCCGGCAATCTGGAGATTGATCCGCCGAAGACCCGGGGCTCTCCCTTCTGTTACGTACGGATACTCTGAAGAATAGGCCACCATGAGGGTTCCGTTGTAGAAAAGCTCGTCTTCTTCTTTCCGCATGGTATATTCCACGTTCTGGAAATTGACCTGCATGCATATCACCTCCCTTTATCCTATGCAAAAACCATAAAAAAGGCGACAAATTCGGAAAATCTTTTCCTCCTATGCCATTTTTCTTGGATATTCCCATGCTAAATCAAAATAACCCTTGGCTTGGCCATGCCCCTTGTGCAAATTTTTTGTAAAGTTCTTGTCAATGACTTTGGGGCATGCTATAATGCATTTATTCATTACCCATTATATGGAATCCAAAGGAGGAAGCGCCTTGCTCCAATCGCTCATACTGTTACGGCACGGCATCAGGCAAGATTTTGAGGATAAAACCTGGAGGAAAACTGCCTCTCGCCCCCATGACACGCCCCTGTCTGAAAACGGCTTGAAACAGGCCCATGACGCCGGCCGGTTTCTGCAAAAGGAAAAGATTGATTATGTGTTTGCATCCCCGTTTTTGCGGGCATTGCAAACGGCAGATATAGTCGCGTCGTATTTGGATTTGCCCATTTTCGTCGAATACGGCTTTATGGAGCGGCTTGACCCCCATTGGTTTGAATCTATGCCGGAAATTATGTCAAAGGAGGAGGCAAAAGCCCGTTTCCCGCGGATAGACACCTCCTATGAGTCCTTTCTTTTCCCCACATTTCCGGAACCGCGCCATACAACCCTCACCATTGACCGCATAGCTAAGGCCCTTTCGCAAATCCACCAGCATTATGACGGTTCCGCTCTCGTCGTTTCCCACGGTGTGGTGTCCATTGAAGGCGCCCGGGCTTTGATTGGAAGCGAAGAAGGCGTCCTGGGCCACCTTTGCTCTTCCAATAAGTTTGTGTTTGAAGATAATATATGGCAGCTGGAATGGGCCACCAGAGAGTATCTTTCCGTCACCGAGGAGATGGTTCGGTTCCATTGACGGCCTTGGCCGAAATTCGCCCATCCACAAGGAGTGATTGTATGCAAACAAACGCTTTCTTGCCCCTGGCTCTTCCCGCCGTTCTGTCGCCCGGACAGGAAGTTGTTTTTTCGGAAACGGCTTCTTTCTCTTTTAACCGCTACACCCTTTCCGTTCAGACGCCTTGGCCTTTAAGCGGCCTTTTAACCTATGAAAAGGACGGTGTGCCTTGCACGGAGGAGTTTTTTCTCCCTGCCGGAAACACAAGCTTTGCCAGCTTTGTAGACGGGATTCTAAGCGGTGCTTCGGCAGAGCGGCCCTGCTCCATTTCCTTCACCCCTTTGCCGAAAGGAAAAGAGGTTTTCGGTGAAATAACCCTTACTTCCCTTGGATTTACGAAAACGGAATGCCCGCCGGAGCGCGTTTTTCTAGATAACGGCATCATAAAAG
>DUUG01000053.1 GCA_012841675.1 Clostridiales bacterium | reverse complement strand
TCTGTACTTGACCAGGCGGAAAACCCATCGGCATTGCTTTCCGAGCTGGCCGATCAGCTTTCCAAGGGGAAGGAGCCGGGACTGGCAGCCATGGACCAATTGCTGTCCATGATTGCCTGCAAATCCTCAGTTCGTGCCCGGGACGAGGCCTCGCCCCAGGAGCTTATGCATTTGTTTTTGCAGGTCATCGAAGACGAAACCCTTTGGTATTGCCCTCATGGCCGCCCGGTTCTCACTATGTTAACGAAAAAGGAGCTTGAAAAACAGTTCAAGCGGCTGGTGTAACCAATGAAGAAACCAATTTTTCTGGCAGGACCGACAGCGTCGGGAAAATCCGCCGTGGCGATTTTGCTTTGCAAAGCGCTGGACGGGGAAGTGGTTTCCGCCGACTCTATGCAGATTTACAAGGGCATGGATATCGGCACTGCCAAGCCCACAAAGGAGGAAATGGCAGGCATTCCCCACCACATGATTGACGTTGCCGAAGTAAGCGAAACTTGGTCGGTGGAAAAGTATGTAGAGTGTGCCTCCGCCGTAATAGAAGATATCTTAAGGCGGGGGAAAACGCCTGTGGTGGCCGGCGGCACGGGGCAATATTTTGACGGTCTGCTTTGGAAATGCCGTTTTGCCCCCATACAGGAAGACAACGAAATTCGAAAGAATCTGCAAGAGTTTGCAAAAGAGCACGGAAACGAAGCCCTCTGGCGGCAATTGCAAGAGAAAGATCCCGAAGCCGCCGCGACTTTGCACCCAAACAATGTGAGAAGGGTCATTCGCGCGTTGGAAATTTGTATGCTGACGGGCAGGCCCGTTTCAGAGCATTATGCCAATACGCAAAACCCGGAAAAACGGTTTGACGGTCCTTTGTTTGGTCTTTGCCCTGCCGACCGGACAGTGCTTTATAAACGGATTGACAAACGGGTCGATATCATGATGGAAAATGGCCTTTTAGAGGAAGCAAAGGCTTTGTATGCGGCGGGGCTTGCCCCTTGCTCTACGGCCGGACAGGCCATTGGATATAAAGAGCTTTGGCCGGTGATCCGCGGTGAAAAAACCATGGAAGAAGCAGCGGAAGACTTAAAGCAGGCGACGAGACGGTATGCCAAACGGCAGTTGACGTGGTTTCGCCGGATGGCTATCACTTGGTTCTACTATGAGGAGGATGCCGGGGCGGAAGACCTGGCCGACATGTGCCTTCAGGCCTTGCAGGGGCTTGGGTCAACGGAGAGGAAACCGTCCTTATCATAAAAGAGATATAAGGAGAGAGCAGCATGCAAAAACAGGTCAACATCCAGGATAGTTTTTTGAATCAGGCACGTAAGGAACGTTTTTCCGTCACAATTTTTCTGATGAACGGGTTCCAGTTCCGCGGCGTGGTGCGCGGATTTGACAGCTATACCGTTGTCCTTGATGTCGAGGGTCGGCAGCGCCTTGTTTACAAGCATGCCATTTCCACCATTGTCCCCGATCGAAACATTGATATTGCAGGAACGGAAACGGATCAATAACGAATTCGCGAAAAGAGGAAGGATATGTCCAAAACAATCAGCCGATGGATCGCGGGGTTTGTAACGCTGGTTCTTGCGATGGGTATTGGTTACGGACTGTATCAAGTCATAATGCAGAACCGCCGCGCTCCGCGGACGCTGCGTGCGGTGATTACCCATGTGGATGAAGGCGTAGATCTTTTCGGTATGCTGGTGCGCGACGAAACCGTGTTGACCAAAGAGGCCGGGCGGTCTTATGTGCTGCTTGTTTCGTCGGGCGAGCGTGTATCGGCCAAGCAGGCCGTCAGTGTTTCCTTTAGCTCTAAGACCGATGCGGAAACGTACCGGCAAATTCGGCAGCTTGCGTCAAAAATCTCAGATCTGTCCGACCCGGCCGGACAGGGAACAGCCATGGATATTGTAACGTATAACCGCAAGATTAAAAGCCAGACAGAGGATTTGGTTGCGGACGCCCAGCTCGGAAAGTTTGATACTCCTTTGACAGAAATAAAGCAAATGCTGGGAAGATATTTAACGCTTCGAAATATGGCCGTGGAGGCTGACTCGAATTCCGGGTCGGCCCTTCTGGCTTTGCTGAAGGACGAGCAGAAGGCCCTGAAGGCGTCTATTTCCGAATCGGGTCAATATGTTTATACAAAAAACGCGGGGTATTTCTGCCGCTATGTGGATGGCAGAGAGCAGCTTTTCACACCGGAGCAAGTGCTTGCCATGACACCGGAGGAGTTTGAAAAAGTGAAGCAATTCCCTGCCCAAACCATTTCCGAGGATGAAGTGCTGGGCAAGCTGGTGGGAGGGCACGGGTGGTATTTTGCCGCTATTGTTTCTGAAAAAGAAAACAAACTCCTCGAAAAGGGCAAGGAGTACACGCTGGATTTGGCCGAAACGCGTATGAAGGCTACCCTCCAATCGGTCAAAGCGGGAGAAAATGGAACGTATTTAGCGGTGTTCTATTCCCAAGTTCCTTTGCCGGATGTGACTCTTTACAGAGAGCAGCCGTGCCAAATTGTGCTAAATTCGTATGAGGGAGTGAAGGTGCCGGTGGAGGCCCTTCGCATGAACAACGGGGTAACCGGGGTATATGTTCTGGAAGGGGCAAGGGCCGTTTTCAAGCAGGTGGATATTTTGTACACCGGTGATTCCAACTATCTGGTATCTGTTGGAACAGAAAACCGGAAACAGCTTTTTATCAATGATCGAATTATCATCGGCGTGAAAGATTTGTATGACGGCAAGGTGATTTCATAGGGAAAAACATGAAATAAGGCCCCGGGCGTTGACAACCTGCCTAATTTGTACGATAATATTACTAAGATGTGCTTAAACACATAAGATATTAAGGAGGGTGCCTTTATGGGACTTATGGATAAATTCCGGGAATGGACCAGAATTGACGATTACGAAGAAGACGATTTCGAGGAATATAACACAGCTCCGCAAGAAGAACCAATGCGCACCACGCAGCAGTTTTCCGCCACTACATATGACCAGCCCGGCGTCGGCGTTTACAGCCGCAGCAACAAGGTGGTCAATATCAACGCCACGGCCCAGCTTCAGGTGGTGCTTGTCAAGCCGGATAAGTTTGAAAGCGCTTCGGAAATTGCCGATCATCTGAAAGACCGGAGAACGGTTGTTATCAACCTGGAGCAGACGAATAAGGACATTGCCCGCCGTCTTTTAGACTTTTTAAGCGGCGTTGCCTACGCATTCCAAGGGAAGATTCAGAAAATCGCCACGCATACGTTTATTATTACGCCGTATAACGTGGGGATTATGGGCGATATTCTCGACGAGTTGGAGAGCAACGGACTATACTTTTAAATAAGGAAAGGAAAACAGAGCTTAATGACTGAAATTGTTAGACGAGCCGCTCTGCTTCTTTTAGATTTTCTTTCCATTCTGCTTTTGGTTCGGGCCGTGCTTTCTTGGTTACCCAGAAGAGGCTCGAGGTTTGAATCTGTGATTTACACATTGACTGAGCCTGTGCTGATGCCGTTTCGGCAGCTTTTATCGCGTTTCCGCTTTGCGCGGGTATTTCCCTTAGATTTGTCATTTTTGGCAGCGGTGATTACAATCCAGTTGTTAACCAGTTTGCTTTTGCGGTATTAATGCTCAGAAGGCCGGCCGGGCCGGGGAGGATAAGATGGCCAAAGAACAGGAAGTCGTTTTTGATTTTGACAAAGTGGTGTTCGGCGGATATGATGTCGAGCAGGTTGAAGAATATGCGGCAGAAATGGAGCAGACGGTTGCTTCGCTGAAAAAGGAAAATGTCGTACTAACGCAAAAGCTGCGGTTTTTGGCAGCCAAGATAGAAGAATACAGAGCGCAGGAAGCCGAAATGAAAAAAATGCTTGCCCAAAAGGAAGCAAGCGCTTCTGCGCCTTCATCCGCTGAATTGGCCCAGGGAGCAAAAGGGGAAGAACTGCACAAGGCAAACGCAGCACTGCAGCAGGAAGTCGACCAGTTAAAGCAGACGGTTGTAGAGCTTCGCAAGGCAAATGAGGCGCTTCAAACCGAAAAGGAAAATATCGAAAAACCATCGCAAGCGGACGGCAGGGAAGAACAGCAGCTTAGAAAAGTATTGGAAACGGCCCGTGCTGCCTTTGTTGCCCAAACAGAGCGTGCGGAGAAGGCCGAGCGACTGCTTGCAAAGTTGCGCCAGGAAGAGCAGGCGTTTTTCCATGAGCTGGTGGAAAAATCAAAAGCGCGGATGGATCTACTTATAAGCGATGCTTTTATTCCGCCGGAAGCACTTGCGGCGGCTATTCCGGAAGTGCCCGCCCGGCCGGAACCGGTTGTAGCGGCCGTTTCGGAAGCGCCTGTCCGGCCTGAGCCGGTTGCAGTGGCAGCTTCGGAAGTGCCTGTCCGGCCTGAGCCAGTTGCAGCGGCAGCTTCGGTAGATTCAAAGGTTTCCGAAACGGTAAAATCCGTTTTGGAAGCAGTTCCTGAACCGGAGAAAGAGGCTCCTTCCATCCAATTTGAGGAGCAAATCCGGCGCATGGCAAGCAAAGAGATTGCAAAGCAAAATTCGGCAGAAAAAGCGCCGAAAAAGGAAGAAACACCGTCGTTTACCGACCAGTCATATGAAGAATGCCTTGCGCGCATACTACAGCAAGAGGCTCAAGATGCCAACTTAAAGCCGGGAGAAAGCAAGCTTGTTTCCCTCCGAGCGCCGGAAAGACAGCGCACACCTGAGCGGGCACCTGAAGGGAAGCGAACCTCCCGTTCGCGCGATGCAGATTGGCGCAGTGTTATGCAACCAGAGCCTGCCAAACGGCAGGAGAATAAGCCGGCACCGCCTGTCAAGAAGAAAAAGCAGGGTTTAATGGACTTAATCAAGGAAGGCATACAGCGGGCATTAAGCGACGAGGATGATGAGGAGGATCTGGAGGAAGAACCGGGCACCCTCCAATTTGGTAAGGCATATGATTTCAGAAAACGAAAATAAAAAATCTCGTCTGTCATTTAAAATCGTCAACCTGCGGCGATTCCTTTTGCTCGCCTTGCCGGTTATTATTCTGGGCATTTGTTTGGATCAGGCCGTAAAGTTCTGGGCCGCGGCGGTGCTGAAACAGGCGGACCGTGTGTTGATTCCGGGGGTTTTGCGCCTTACGTATGTAGAAAATAGGGGGGCCGCTTTCAGCATTCTGCGCGGCAGCCGGACGTTTTTTCTAATTCTAACGGCCATATCTCTTATGCTTGGATTTTACGCGATCCTTTTTGTTAAAATCCGCCGGGTGGGGTTTTGGGCCCTCTCCTTTGTGATGGCCGGAGCTATTGGCAACATGCTTGACCGTATCCGGTTTGGTTATGTCATTGACATGTTTGAGCCGATTTTTGTTCGATTTGCCATTTTTAACGTGGCGGATATTTTTCTGACGTTGGGTGGTATCACCCTTGCGTTGTATATTTTGTTCTGGCACGATGAAAAAACCTTGGACGGCGGAAAGGAAGTTTCGTGAAAACACTGGTTTTTACTGTGAAGGAACAGGACGCTGGAAAACGAACGGACGTTTTCCTCTCTCAACATATGGAAAATACAAGCCGGAACGGCGCCGCGCTGCTTGCAGAGAAGGGCGCCGTTTCTTCTTCCGGCAAGCTTTTGAAAAAAAGCGACAAGGTAACAGCGGGGATGGAAATTACCGTTTGCCTGCCGGATCCGGTTTCCACGGAGGTTTTGCCGGCGGATATCCCGCTGGATGTGGTATATGAGGACGACGAGCTGCTTGTCATTAACAAGAGCAAGGGGATGGTGGTGCATCCGGGGGCGGGCAACTGGGAAGATACGCTAGTCAATGCCCTGCTTCACCACTGTAAAGGTCGCCTTTCGGGGATTAACGGCGTGCTTCGGCCGGGGATTGTGCACCGATTGGACAAGGACACAACCGGTCTTATAGTGGCGGCTAAAACCGACCGGGCCCATCGCGG
>DUUG01000052.1 GCA_012841675.1 Clostridiales bacterium | reverse complement strand
TTTGCGTACTTATTGCCTGCCTGATGATTACGGGAAGCTTTGTTCTTGCCGTTTTAGATTTACAGAATATGGTAAATGAGGCCGGCAATCAAAACGAGATCTCCGTTTTTATTGACGAAACCCTGTCCGATTCGGAAACAACCGCCATCGGAAATACCCTTTCGGCATTGCCTAATGTAAAAGAGGTTCGTTTTGTTTCGAGAATCGAAGGGCTTCAGTCTCTGAAAGAGCAGTTTGGTTCCCTTTTGGACGGGCTGGAAGACGATAATCCCCTGCGGGATGCCTATTATTTGACGCTGGAAGATCTGGAGCTTCTGCCGCAGACGGCGGATGAGGTGGGTTCCATTCCGGGTGTGGCCAAGGTCAACTATCGAGAGGATGTGGCGGCTACACTGGTGCGGATTCGCAATACAGTCGCGCTGCTGGGCATTGTTTTTGTGACGGCTTTGGCCATTGTATCTATGGTTATTATCTCCAACGCCATACGCATTTCGGCCTTTTCCCGGCGCATGGAGATTTCTGTTATGAAAATTGTGGGTGCAACCAATCATTTTATTCGAACCTCGTTTATTATCGAGGGTGTGCTGGTCGGTCTGGCAGGGGCGCTGTTTGCCTATGCGGGGCAGTGGCTTCTGTATGACAAGCTGGTATATCCAAGGATTTCAGAGTTGAATTTTATTCAAGTGCTGCCATTCTCCCAGGTGGCGCTTCCCATGCTGGTTGCTTTTTGCGTGGCCGGTTTCTTGATGAGCGCTATTGGAAGCGCTTTGGCAATCAGGCGCTATCTTTCTTTCTAACATCCTTTGGAGGAGCATATACATGAATAAAAAGGTGTTATCGCGCATTCTCATATGGATTCTGGTCATTGGGATGATCCTTCCTTTGCTGGTTGGCTTGGTTAGCGTGTACTCGGTCAGCCAAAGCGAACTTGACGCTTTGCGCAAGAAGAAAAACCAGATCTCCGCCCAGCGCGCCGTCGCGCAGAAGGAGCTTGCCTCCATTCGCAACGAAATGTCTACTGTGTTGCAGCGGAAGGAAGCGCTTGACCAGAAGATTGCGTTAATTGCCGAAGAAATTGATTTAACCGACGAGATGATCGTCAAATTGGACGAGGAGATTGCGTTCCAATATACGGAAATCGAACGTTTGGCCATTGAAGAAGCCGAATTATACGAGAAATTTAAAAAGCGTCTCCGCGTTTTGTATGAGGAAGGAAACGCTTCCTATTTAGAAGTATTGCTTGGTGCCTGCGATTTTTGCGACCTGTTGGACCGGATCGACAAGCTCGGTCTTGTGCTGGAGTATGACAACAATTTAATGGACAGCCTTAAGGATGTTCGACAGGAAACAGAGAGAACGACCCTTGCTTTAGAGGCCAATAAGGAAGAAGTTCTTGCCCTGCGGCAGTCACTGGCTCAAAACCATGCAGAAATGGAAGAAGACGCAAAAGAAGCGGTTGCGCTGGTAGAGTCCCTGATGAGCAAGGAAGCGGAACAACAAGGGATTATTAGTAGCCTTATCTCCATGGAAAAAAAGACGCAAGCCGATTTAAATGCAACGGCTAAGGCTTTGGAAGAAAAACGCAAAAAAGAAGAGGAAGCGCGTAAAAAGAAGGAAGAGGAAGAAAGCAAAAAGAAAGAGCAGGGCGGAACGACAACGCCCGCCAATCCCTCTAGCTTTGTTTGGCCGTTAAACGGATATGCAACCATCACATCCTATTTTGGCTGGCGCACCCATCCCATAACCAAACAGCGCAATTACCACAGCGGCACGGACATAGCGGCTCCTGCAGGGGCGTCAATCAAGGCCGTGGCAGATGGTAAGGTCATTGAGAATACATATAACAGCATATTCGGTTATTATGTGCGCATCGATCATGGGAACGGCTTTGTCACTTTATACGGTCATATGCGGAAAAAATCCAATGTCGCCGTGGGAAGCACCGTAAAAAGAGGCAGCGTGATCGGCGGCGTTGGTTCCACAGGACTATCCACGGGCAACCATTTGCATATAAGCATATATAAAAACGGGACGCTGG
>DUUG01000051.1 GCA_012841675.1 Clostridiales bacterium | reverse complement strand
GCTATACGGAAAATAAGATTTTACCGCTAGCCCTCCTAAGCGATGGGTATGTGACTAACAACCTAGATTTCACGCCGGAAAGCGTTCTACCCCAAACCCACAGAAACACGGTGATACACGACATTTCGCCCGTGTACGAGGGCGTGCGCATTTTGATGAGCCGGCCGAAGGGGCAAATGACCGCGGGCAACACCGTTACCTCCACTTATGCGTGGATGCGGGCCGACTATGACGAGCAAACCCACAGTATGCGCTTGTTGTTACCCCGTATGGACAGCGAAGTGCCCGTTGGTCCGATTGTAGCGGAAGGGGTTTTTGTCGACCGCGCCGAGCTTGTAAAGGATGAAAGCGGGTATGTTGTCATGTTGTATTTGACCGAACACGCAAGGGCTTACACGCTGCAAAATGGCTATGTCTATTCCCCGGATCATTTGGAGGACGGGCAATCCCACTACACTTACTTTGCCGTTACGTTTACCGAGGAGGATGGCGTTGTGCTACCGTAAGCGTTTTTTAGACAGGGTTGGAAGGATGCTGTGAAGACCAGACGGATTGCTATTCTTTGCCTGCTTGTACTGGTTTTAATATCCTGTTCTGCCCCGCCGGACAAACCTGTAGTTTCGGGAGTGAAACTGCTTTGCAGATCAACTTGAGCTTCTCAAGTTTCCGTACGAAAAGAAGGAGCACAGCGAGGATCATACCAATCCGGAAGCACTACCGGTTATATAACACCGCTGAGGGTGAAGATCGCCCTCAGCGGTTTGGTATAGGCTATACTACATTCTCGCTTCTTTCCTTAGAGTTTAGAAGGTTGATAAGAGCCTACAACACGAACGTTGTAGGCTCTCTTGTCTTTTAATTTCTCTGGCTATGGACAGGGGAGGGAATGCGGCCGCCGCGGTTGATAAATACAGCCGGCGACTCAGAATGCACGGGCATAATGGGCGCTTCGCCCCATAAGCCGCCGAACACGATGGATTCCCCCGCTTTTTTGCCGTATACGGGGATTAGACGGACGGCGGTAGTCTTATTGTTAATGACGCCGATGGAAATTTCGTCGGCAATAATGGCGGAGATGATTTCGGCGCTGGTATCGCCGGGAACGGCAATCATGTCCAGACCCACGGAGCAGACGGCGGTCATGGCTTCCAGCTTATCAATGTTCAAAACGCCCTTCTGCACCGCTTCCACCATGCCCATATCCTCCGAAACGGGGATAAACGCGCCAGAAAGCCCGCCCACATGGGACGAAGCCATAATGCCACCTTTTTTCACCGCATCGTTGAGCATGGCAAGGCAGGCCGTCGTGCCGTGACAGCCGCAGACTTCCAGACCCATTTCCTCTAAAATCCGGGCCACAGAGTCACCCACCGCCGGGGTTGGGGCCAGCGAAAGGTCTACGATACCGAAGGAAGCGCCTAACCTTGCGGAGGCTTCCTTTGCAACCAGTTGGCCCATGCGGGTAATCTTAAAGGCCGTTTTTTTAATCACATCGGCCAGCTCCGTTAAGTTGCAGTTGCCGCTTCGGGCAATGGCCGCGCGAACCACACCCGGCCCCGAAACGCCCACGTTAATGGCGCATTCGGCTTCGCCAATGCCGTGGAAAGCGCCGGCCATAAAGGGGTTGTCATCGGGCGCGTTGGCAAAGACCACTAACTTGGCACAGCCGAAGGAGTCTCTTTCTTTGGTGGCTTCCGCCGTTTGCTTGATAATCTGCCCCATTTCCTTTACGGCGTCCATGTTAATGCCTGACTTGGTGGTTGCTACGTTGACAGAGGCGCAAACCCGTTCCGTCGTAGATAACGCTTCGGGCAGGGAGGCAAGAAGCCTTCGATCGGCGTTTGTCAGGCCCTTATGTACCAGCGCGGAGTAGCCGCCGATGAAGTTCACACCTGTGGCCGCCCCGGCATCGTCCAGGGCCTTGGCCAGCTGGGCAATGTTGCCGCCTTGGGCTGCCGCTGCCACCAGGGAAATGGGGGTGACGGAGATGCGCTTGTTGATAATGGGGATCCCGTATTCTTTTTCAATGGCCTCGCCTACGGAAACAAGGCGCTCGGCTCTTTTGGTAATTTTATCATAAATCTTGGACGCACATCGTGTCATATCTTCGGAAGCGCAATCCATCAGGGAGATTCCCATGGTGATGGTTCGAATGTCCAAATGCTCTTCCGAGATCATCTTGATGGTTTCCAGAATATCAAAGGTGTTGATCATACTTTCCTCCCGTTGTTCGGTTCGGGGTCATCGGAACAAACCGCCCCAAAACTTAGATAGGGCGTTTTCGCTTAGATACGGTGCATGCTGTTAAAAATGTCTTCGTGCATAGTGTGGATGGTAAGGCCGAGGGCATGGCCCCGTTCGGAGAGGGTATCCGCCAGCTCGGCAAGGCCTACCTTGCATTGGGTAATATCCACCAGCATGACCATGGCAAACAGATCGGAGAGAACCGATTGGCTTATATCCAGAATGTTGACGTCGTTTTTTCGCAGTATGTCTGACACCTCGGCGATAATGCCGACGGCATCTTTTCCGATTACGGTAATAATAGCGCGCATGCAAATTCCTCCTGTTTTATTGCCCCATGGCCAGTAATGCTTCGGTCATGAGCGCATTCGCAAGTAAAAATCCCGCCGAAGTCAGTCGGATGGCTTCCCCGTTCTCATGGACAAGACCTTTTTCGGTATAGGGTTTAAGTGCTTTTGCAATTTTGTCAAAAAGGGCGTTTCCGTCTTTTGAAACGTCACATAGGGCGGATCTTGTTAAACCGTTGCCCGTTCGAAGGGCCAAAAACACGGTTTCTTCCAGCCGGTTGGGCGTTTCGTCCTCGATTTCGAGTAAGGAAGTTATGTTTCCGGCCTTGGCCGCTTGGCAGAATGCTTTTGTGTCGGCGGGGAAGTAGAAGCGTTTTCCCCCAAAATCCGAATAGGCGCCTGGGCCGAGCCCTAGATACGGAGTAAGCGTCCAATATTTTTGGTTGTGCACGCTTTCCTTGCCGGGTTTGGCAAAGTTGGAAATTTCCTCTTGCCAGTAGCCGTTTTTTGCGAGAAACTCGCAGGTCATAAGGTAAAACTCGGCCTGCTCTTCCTCGGTTGGAAGGCCTTTCCCGTTTGGATACCGGCGGTAGAAGGGGGTTCCTTCCTCGCACTTTAAGAGATAGGCGGAAACGTGCTCGGGATTTAGCGCTGC
>DUUG01000050.1 GCA_012841675.1 Clostridiales bacterium | reverse complement strand
GCTTCGGCGGAGTTAGTTGCATTCGGCATCCAGGGGGCCGGCCAGCTCAGTAAGGTAGAACAGCTTACCCGGCAGCGTCGGCACAAAAGAGGAGGGAACCCAAATATCGGGCCCGTAGCGAAGGGTCATCATAAAGGACATGCCCTGCCACTGCATCCCACGGGACAGCGCCCCGTCACAGCCGCCGATCATGCGGTCAGATTGCAAGAACAGGCCGGGGCCGACAGTGTTGGCGCGGCAGGGGACAAGGGTCGTCCGGCTTTTGAAGGAGGTAATGGCGTTTTGTTCGATGGTTAAGGGATGTAGCATAGCGGCCATACGGTGGGTTTCCTTGGCCCAGTCTTCTTTGGAAGCGTACTCGCCGGCAAACTGGGGCTCCCAGAAGGCGATATGGCACATGCGGCCGACACCGAAGACGGTTACAAGCCGCGCGCCGTCTTTTTTCAAAGCGGCAATCTGTTCGGCGTAAAGGGGTAGTTCTTCCTTGGTGGCAAAGTGCCGCTGGTTTTTCGGAACGGTAAGCTCGCCCAGCGGGCCGTAGAAGGCCTGCTCCATGGCGTTTTGGAAGGCGCCGGGGTGGTCGGGGGCTAACGTGTTGCCTTCGGCGTCGCTCCACTCGTCCATATTAAAGCCGTGGACATGGTCGCAGCAGACGTTCCATGCCTTGAGGAAATACACGATCCAGCGGTACATGCCCATGGGGCCGACGGGCAGGATCAAAATAAGCTGCTGGCCTTTGTCACGAGCGGTTTTAATCTCCAAAGCAATCTCATGCCCCAGCATGGGGTTGAAATCCGCCAGACTTTCGCAGGCCACCGGCGTAAAATCCTTGTGCCAGAAGGAATGGCGCTCGTCTTTTTCAAAGGGAGTAGCACAGCACCGATCAATTTTGTCAAAATCCCATCCGGCGGGGTAGAACGAATCGAGCAGCGAGCCTTTCACAGTGTCCATGAAATTCATGCGTAATCCTCCTTTTCATTCTCCTACGGGAGCAGTCGCTTGGTGGGAATTCTGGGCCAAGCTTGGCATCTACCAAAGCCTTCCGCAAATTTAGCGCCGCACTGCAGCCCTCTAAATTTGGCACAGGTTTTTACAAAGTCTAAAAAATCAATCTTGTCATGCTCTAGCATCCATTTAATCTGGCTTTCATGGCAGGCCAGAGCTTCGAGCTTTTGCTCAATGGTTTCGGAAATATCGACGTAATCCACAGGCAGGAAGTTCACCCCGGCCAATGTGTCCATGTGATAAATGGGAGGAATAAGCGGAAAAGCCTGCGAATCCGGCGCATAATGGGGCACGGAGGACGCAAAGGACGCGTTAAACACAAGCTGCCCGGTCTGCACATGATCCCGCATATAATCCTGCGGCGCGTGGGTGATGATAACGTCGGGTCGGGTGTGACGAATAAGCGCCGCCATTTCCGCCACCAGGGTTTCGTTAAACTCGGACACCATTAAATCGCCTATGTCCAGAGAGAAAACCTCTTTGGCGCCGAGAATTTCGCCGGCGTTCCGGGCTTCTTTCCGCCGAATTTCCCGAAGTTCGGACGGTTTTATGACGGCATGGCCCAAATTGCCGTTGGCCACATGGGCCATAAACACTTCGTGCCCCTGTTTGGCATAGAGCGCTAAGGTTCCTCCGCAGCCAATTTCCAAATCGTCAGGATGACAGCCCACTGCAAGTACACGCATACAAGTCCCTCCAATTTTTGTTAGAGTAATGACAATGCCTTTTGGATGTCTTCGACTATCACGCCGGTTTAGCCTTTTTCTATAAGCAGGTTTTTCCCCGTCATAATATACGAGGGAAAAACACGCAGATTCCGAAAATAAAACTCCATATGGCGGATTTTATACGTAGATTGGGACGGGATCACCGATTTTTTCGTTTGCTTGCGGGCTATTTGATTACATGCCGAAATGGCGACATCGCCCATGAGCAGGACGGCCTTCAGGTTGGGAAACAGGGCAAGCTCTGCTTCCAAAAGCGGAAGCTGCCTTTTGATTTCGGCAAGCGGTACGGAATAGCCTGTTTTTGGCGTTTTAATAGCCGTTGTCAAATACAGGCCGGACGAAACGGCTTCTTCCATAGACGAAAACGCCCGGCCGGCCTGCGACAGCAGAGAAAGAGCGGAAATTGCATGGGAAGGGGAGTCGGCCTTGCTGTAAAGGGAATCTGCCGGATCCGGCGGAACCACTTCATTGATAAAAAGAAGCTGAATGTTCTCCGGCTCTAAAGTTATATCCGGAAGCAAAAGGCCAGGTTGGTCGGCCAGCCCGTCAATGGAAGCGGCAACAGGGGTAAGATATGCTTGCATGGAAACCGGCATGGCAATTCCTCCCTCAGAACTTGACGCTACTGGCTTTATACTTACAGGACTTTGCTTAAAAAGTCAATAGTTCTTTGGTTTTGGGGATTGGAGAAAATTTTATCGGGCGAATTTTGCTCCACCACAAGACCGTTGTCCATAAACAGAACGCGGCTTGCCACTTCTTTGGCAAAGCCCATTTCATGGGTGACGATGACCATGGTAAGCCCGTCGTCGGCCAAACTTTTCATGACAGACAGCACTTCGCCCACCATTTCCGGGTCTAAAGCGGAGGTCGGCTCGTCAAACAGCATAATTTCCGGCTCCATGGCCAAAGCGCGGGCAATACCAACCCGCTGCTGCTGGCCGCCGGAAAGCTGGCGGGGGTAGGCGTCGGATTTTTCCGTCAAACCGACCCGTTCCAGAAGGGCATATGCCCGGTCATACGCTTCCGTTTGCGTAAACTTTCTGGTTTTTACCGGCGCTAATGTAAGGTTTTGCATAACCGTAAGATGGGGAAAGAGGTTAAAATTCTGAAACACCATGCCCATTTTCATGCGCAGGCGGTTGATATCGCACTTTTTGTCTGTGATGGACTCGCTGTCAACAGTGATTTCACCGGAGGTCGGAACTTCCAGCAGGTTGATACAGCGCAAAATCGTGGATTTCCCCGAACCGGACGGGCCGATCACCACGATTTTTTCGCCTTTTTGAATGTGTTCGGTAATGCCGTTTAAAGCGTGCAGGTTGCCAAAATGTTTATGGAGATCACGGATGTGAATCACTGTTTTTCATTCTCCTTTCGAGTTTGCCAAAGAGAAAGCCCAAAAGGGTCGTCAGAAGCAAATAAATAAGCGCGACGGCCATCAAAGGCATAAAGGGGTCATATGTACGGCTTCTAATAACGTCGGCGCCCTTGGTAAGATCTCTAAGGGCGATATAACCGACAACGGAGGTTTCCTTCATAAGGGCAATGACTTCGTTGCATAAAGCAGGCAAGACGTTGCGGAAGGCTTGGGGCAGAATAATATAAAACATGGTCTGGCGGTGATTCATGCCGAGAGAGCGGCTTGCTTCCATTTGGCCTTTGTCAATGGCCTGGATGCCGGC
>DUUG01000049.1 GCA_012841675.1 Clostridiales bacterium | reverse complement strand
CATCGACTATCACCGTGTCTGCCGGCAGGGGATTTTGCTCGTGGTGAGCATATTCCAGGCCCTCGGAAGTGAAAACCACCTCCAATAGGCGGTGGATGGTTTTGGCCTCTCGGCCGCAGAGCTCGGAAAGTCTTTTGGCCGCGCGCCCTGTCGGTGCGGCCAGAACGGTTTTCGAGCCGATCCCGTCTAAAAGGGCCAGCATACCGCGGACGGCGGTGGTTTTTCCCGTACCCGGGCCGCCGGTGAGAATCATAACGGGGCTGGAAAGGGCCGTTACAATGGCATTTCTCTGTCCATCCGCATACGTCACATCCCAATCCTGCTCCAGCTTGGCCAACGCCTGCTCAATGCCCCTTGGCGCTTCAAAATCACGGGAAGCCAGAAACGCAAGCCTTTGCGCCACAAAGCATTCGGCCTTGTGCATAGATGGAAGATAGCAGGCCCGGTCGCCACTGATTTCCTCGCAGATGACTTTCCCTGCGTCAATGAGCATTTCCATACAGTCCGACACAGGCTCTTTGGGAAGGGAGAGCATGGCGGCCGTAACATCGCACAGCCGTTCAAAGGGAAGGTACACATGCCCCTGGTTTTGGTTAAAATAAAGCTCAAAAATAACGGCGGCTTCTATGCGCAGGTAGTCATCGGTTGCAAAGCCCAAGATCAGCGCCATACGGTCCACGGCGGTGAAATGGATGAAAAACGGCTCGCCTGCCAGCAGGTAGGGATTTTCCGTAATCCGTTCTATGGCCGATGCGCCATACGCTTTGTAAACAGGAAGGGACAAAGCAGGGTCTAAATCGTATTGGGCAAAAAAAGACATGAGATGCTGCAGAGCGAGCTTGGTGGAGAATTCGGCGGCAGTTTCCCTTGCGCGCTTTTCCGTGATCCCCTTGATTTCCAAAAGCCGTTCGGGCCAATGCTCTAATACGTCAAACGTTTCCGTGCCGAACCGGTCGACGATTTTTCGCGCCGTGGCGGGCCCGATGCCCTTTAAGGCGCCCATGCTTAAATAGCGGAGGATGGCCCCGGCCGAGGCAGGCAATCTTCGTTCGACTCTGGTGCAGGAAAACTGCGTGCCGTAGGTGGGGTGGGTTTTGAAGATGCCTTCTACCGTCAAAGACTCGCCCTCGCCGGGATAGGGAATGCAACCGGCGACGGTGATACGGCCGCCGTCATCCACTTCCAAATCTAAAACAGCATATCCGTTTTCTTCGTTTGTAAATATAACGGCGGCTACCTCACCCGATAGGGTTAAAATAGGGCTGCCGCCGGGCATCTCGTCGTACATCCGTTTCCTCCTGCGGTGTGTTATCCTTCCAGATAGGCCACTTCCTCCGGTGTTAGGAATATATCGGCCGCTGTTAAACTATCGGCCAGATGGGGAAGGTTCCGGCAGCCGATAATGGCATAGGCGTTGACCGGGTGGGAAGCAATATAGGCCGCCGAAAGCGCCGTGGGCGAAACGCCCTTTTCCTTGGCAAGAAGGGAAAGCCTCTCGGCTTTGGCTCTATTTTCCGGTGTGTCGTAGCGCTTGGCAAGGGATTCGCTTAATGTGCCGTTTGCCAGCTTGGCAAAATACCCCTTTGCCTGGGGGCCATAGGCAAACACCGGAACGGGCATTTTCGTATAGGCGGCCATTTCCGTTTCGTTCATGCAGACAAGGGTAGGATCGTTATACCCCTTTGGCGTGGTTCTGGCCAGAGAAAAGGCGATTTCACTGGCGACAAATCCGGGAAGTCCCAGGGATTTTGCGTACCGGTTGGCCTCGATAATCCGAGAAGCCCGCCAGTTGGAAGCGCCAATCAGCTTTACCCGTCCTTCCGCCACATGAGGGGCCAGCCCGTCAATAACGGCGGACACGGGCACGCTTTCATCGTCCCGGTGAAGGAATAAAAGGTCGATGTAGGAAAGCCCTAGGGTTTCTAGACTTGTATAAATGTCGGCATCCAAATCTTTTTTGGAAAGCCGGTGTTTTTTGGTTTCGTCGGGATGGGCGCACTTAGTGATCAGAAAAAAATCGGCGCGGTCAGAACGGGCGTTGAGCCACCTGCCGACCACGGCTTCACTCTTTCCGTCTGCATAAATGCGGGCAGTGTCGATGGCGTTGCCGCCGGCAGCGGCGAACGCGTCTAAAAGGGCGAAACTATCGGCCTCGGAAAGGGGATCGCCCATGGGCCCTGCCCCCAAGACAAACCGAGAGACCTTGCGGCCCGCAACCAATCCATAGCGCATAGAAAATACTCCTTTGCAACAAATATCACTCTTTTTCAACAGAAGATAAATAGACAGAACCGGAAAGGAAGTGTATAATAGTAAACACTATGCTACTATTTTATAGCAACGGCCGCATAAATGCAAGTTATTCGTCTGTACTAGGGGGTGAATGCCGATGCAAGGGAAAAAGCTCCGCTTTGCCGCCGCATGGCTTTTCATTCTATTGGCACTACTTCCTCTGGCAGGTTGCCAAACCAAGCAATATGATTGGATATCCACGACGAAGCTGGCTTCCGGTCACCCGTCGGGCAAAATTGCATTGCTCTCCGTTTCCGACTATGACGAGCTGGTTTCGGAAATGGAGGAGCTGATGCGTATTTTCGTGCCCGAGGTGGACGTGCTTATCCGGGATATGGACAAGGAGTCGCTGCCTTCTTTGCTGGAGCAGGCCAAGCAGCACCTTTCCGAATCGGCTTTCGGCGCCTATGCGCAGGTGGATATTATGTATGATGTAATTACGCAAAATGCCGTGCCCATCGCGCGGTTTACGCTGCACTATGGCCGGCCTTTAAGCGAAAGCAAGCAGCTTGCAAAGGTGGCGGAGGAAGCGGTCTTTTGGCAGGATGTAACCGACTGTATTTTGGGACTTACCCGATCATTAGACCGGGAGATTCTGTTTGAGCCGGAAGCAGATGTGGAAAAAGAGCTGGCCGCTTTGCTTCTCAATCTGCCGGAGGGCGCCATTGGCTTTGAGGACTATACCCTCGAAAGGTTTACCGACAAAAACAGCCACATTTTAAGCCTTCGCTTTAAATATGTCGCCAATAACGTGACGCTGCTTTCTGCTAGAGAGGAGACTCGCCAGGTAGTGCAGGAAATAATCGACCCGATTGCTTCCGTTGCGGAGCATATGTTGTTTTACCGCCTGTACTTTGCTCTTTTGGACTGTGCAGACTATTCAGTAGGCACTATTTTGACAGGGGTTGGCCCTGTCACCGGTACGGCGTATGGACCGCTGGTCTACGGCCAAGGCACATCTAAGGGCTTTGCCCAGGCGTTGAAAATGCTTTGCGACGAAGCAGGGATGGATTGCTACGTGATTTCCGGGCGGAAAAACGGCCGAACCCACTATTGGAACCTAGTTTCTATCAACGGCATGTGGTATCATACGGATCCTGCCGAGGGTGATCGGGAGCGGCAGGGATTTTCCGGGCTTTATTTTCTGTTTAACGATGACACGGCGAACACGCAGTATAAGTGGACGTATCGACCGGAAGGTATGGAATGCACCGGCAAATACTACACCTATGAACGGATTAAAAAAATGATGGCGGAAACGCCGTAACCGGATTTGCCCCTTCTTGCATAGACTGTAACACAGTAAAAGGAGGGGAGAATATGGACTTTTGGATTGGGCTTCTGCTCGGATCTTTATCGCTTGCCGGGCTTGTGTTTGTTGCTCTTTTGGTACTTAAGGGTGAGGTGTGGGGTGAGTTTTCCCTCTGCTTGTGGCCGGGGGAGATCAGTTACACCCGCCTGTGGGCTCTGGCGCTGTTTGTTTCATGGCTCAGCTCCCGCGTTGTCGTAACGGTAAAGACAGAAGCGCTTAGCCAGGAAGAAACAGCCCTTTTGGACTATTTCGTAGAGCGCTACGGCTGGACGGTGGCGGCTCCGCAGGCAGACCAACATTGCAGTTTTCATCCAAATATGTTACAATAACCGCTGTTACAAAGGTACAAAGGATATGCAGAAAAGAGTGAGTTTGTGACGTATACATTTGCTAACCGGATCGGCTCACTGGCACCGTCGGCCATCCGCGAAATTTTGAAAGTGACGCAAGATCCCTCTGTGATCTCCTTTGCGGCGGGGAACCCTGCCGCCTTTGCCTTTCCTGTGGCGGAAATTGAGGAATTGTCTGCGGAATTGCTTGCTTCCTCTGGGGCGGAGGCCCTGCAATACGGCGTTTCGGAGGGGTACGGCCCCTTGCGCGAGCAAACCAAAGCTCGTATCAAGCGGAAATTCGGCCTTGGGAATGAGAACGACCAGCTGATTATCACCTCCGGCGGGCAACAGGTGCTGGAGCTTTCCGCAAAAGTGCTTGGCAACGAGGGGGATGTGGTGATCTGCGAAACGCCGAGTTTTGTCGGCGCGCTGAATGCCTTCCGCTCGTATGGGCTGCAGCTTGCAGGCGTTCCCGTTTTGGAAGACGGCATGGATTTGGAAGCGGTGGAAAAAATCCTTGCCTCCGGCCGGCGCGTTGCGTTTATTTACACCATTCCCACGTATCAGAATCCCACCGGAAGAACCATGAGCCTTGCCAAAAGGCAGAGGCTTTTGGAACTTGCCGAGAAATACAACGTCTTAATTCTAGAAGACAGCCCCTATCTGGAGCTTTCCTACGAAGAAGCCCCGCCGCCTCCCATTAAAGCTTTGGATCGTTCCGGGCGGGTTATATACGCCGGGTCCTATTCCAAGGTGTTTTCGCCGGGGATCCGGGTGGGCTTTGCGCTGGCTCCTGCTCCGGTGATATCGAAGCTGATTGTGGCAAAACAGGTATCTGACGTACATACCAATCTGTTCTTTTCCATGCTTTTATCCAAGTATCTCGAAAAGTACGACTTAGACAAGCATATCTCCTTCGTTTGCAGGGAGTATAGAAAAAAACGGGACGTTATGTTGGCCGCGGCAGAGCGGCACCTTTCCGGAGTTACCATGACTCGGCCCGGCGGGGGGCTTTTCCTCTGGGGCGAGCTTCCTCCCGGCTATGACGGTTTCGAGCTTTGCAAGCTGGCCTCGGAAAAAAAGGTGGCCGCCGTACCGGGAAGCGCCTTTTTGCCCGATGAAACACAAACCTCCGGCGGCTTCCGCCTGAACTTTTCCCTGCCCACAGAAGAACAGATCGAAAAGGGTATGGCACTTCTGGGACAGGCAGTAGCTGACCTGCTCAAAGGGAGATAACAAACAAAGGAGTGCGTTTTTATGGAAACAAACGCAAAAAAACCGACGCTTTTCAGCGGCATTAAGCCTTCCGGCACGCTGACTCTTGGTTCCTACCTGGGGGCCATTTCCAACTGGACCCGCTATATCGACGACTACAACAGCATTCTCTGTATTGTGGACCTGCACACCATTACCGTGCGGATTCCGCCGGCAGAGCTTCGGAGAAATTCGCTTACACAGCTGGCCTATTATATCGCCTGCGGGATAGACCCGGAGAAATGCGTTTTGTTCATACAGAGCCATGTTCCCGCCCATGCCGAGCTGGCGTGGGTGCTGGATTGCTATACCATGTTTGGCGAGCTGTCTCGCATGACACAGTTTAAAGACAAGTCGGCCAAAAACGCGGACAACATCAATGCGGGCTTGTTTACCTACCCTGTTTTGATGGCGGCGGATATTCTCCTTTACAACACCGACATTGTGCCCGTGGGCGATGACCAGCGGCAGCATGTGGAAATTTGCCGTGACATTGCCACCCGGTTTAACAACATCTGCGGCGAGACGTTCCGCCTGCCCACCGCCGTTCTCCCGAAGGTGGCGGCCAGAGTTATGAGCCTTTCCGACCCGACTTCTAAAATGTCCAAGTCTGAAACCGGGGATCAGTCGGGCTGTATCTTTTTAACCGATTCCAAGGACGATATTGTCCGGAAATTTAGGCGCGCTGTCACCGACAGCGAGGCAAGCGTCTACTATGACGAGGAGAACAAGAAAGGCATTAGCAATTTGATGTCCATCTACTCCTCTATAACCGGAAGCTCTTTTGACCAAATTGCCAACGATTTTGCCGGCAAAGGCTATGGCGACTTTAAGCTCGCCGTGGCAGAGGCGGTTTGCGACCGACTGATGCCCATTCAGGAAAAAGCCAATGCGCTGCTTTCCGACAAGGCCTATCTTGAGCAGGTATACAGCGAAGGGGCCGCCCGGGCTTCTGCGCTGGCACGGCGCACCCTTGACAAGGTATATCGCAAAGTGGGCTTTGTTGCCAAACCTCGCATGGGCCGGATGCCGGAGGCAGGGAAATGAGTAGTCGTGAAATCATAAGCTTTGTGGTTGTGCTTATGCTGGCCGGGGGAATCACAGCGATTTTAACCCCGTTTGTGAAAAAACTGGCGGAGCGGCTAGGAGCAGTGGACATGCCCAGCGCCCGCCGAGTCAACACCTACCCTCTGCCCCGCATGGGAGGGCTTGCCATTGCGGCAGGTTTTTTTGTGGCGGTTTTGGCACTGGTTCGCCCTTTAGACAGTGAGCTTGTAGGCATTTTGCTCGGCGCTGTGGCCATAGTGCTGGTGGGCGCGGTGGACGATGTGGTTTCTCTAAAACCCATTGTAAAGCTTGTATTGCAGATTGTGGCCGCTACGATTCCCGTTTTGTTCGGCCTTCGCATTGATTTTTTTTCCAACATCTTCTTTATCGGCGAGCAGCCGTTTATATCCTTAGGTGCGCTGGCGGCGCCCTTGACGGTGTGTTGGATTGTGGGCGTTTGCAATGCGGTGAATTTAATTGACGGGCTGGACGGACTGGCCTGCGGCGTTTCCGCCATTGCCTCCCTTTCCATTTTCTTTATTGTATTGCAAATCGGCGACCCGGTGACGGCTATGATGGTAGCAGCGCTGACCGGGGCTTGTCTTGGCTTTTTGCCCTTTAACACGAACCCGTCCAAAATCATTATGGGCGATTCGGGGGCTTTGTTTCTCGGATACATTTTAGCGACACTTTCTGTGGTCGGCATGTTCAAATGGTATACGCTCATATCCTTTGCCGTGCCGTTGTTAATTGTCGGCCTGCCGCTGTTTGAGTTCGTCTTTTCTTTCCTTCGCCGTTTATTTACGGGGAAAAACCCCTTCAAGGCCGACAAGGGGCATATCCACCATAGGCTGTTGGATTTGGGCATGAACCAAAAGCAGGCTGTTGCCGTTTTATACGTCGTGTCGGCGATGTTGGGCCTTATGGCCATTGTGCTTACAGCCCGGGATGAGATTCGCGCTATGCTGGTGCTCATTTTGGCCGCGGCGGCCGCTTGGCTTGGTATTTGGCTCTTTGGAGTGGCCAAACGGCGCAAAGCCAGAAAACAAGCTCGCAAAGGAGAAAATTATGAAGAAAATTAATATACTGTCCATTTTCGGGACAAGACCCGAGGCCATTAAAATGGCGCCCCTTTGCCACGAACTTACAAAATATGCCGAGTTTGACGCGAAAATCGCCGTAACCGGGCAGCATCGGCAGATGCTTGACCAGGTGCTTTCCGTTTTTCAGATGACGCCTGATTACGACCTGGACATTATGGAAAAAAACCAGAACCTATACTCTATCGTCGTAAGGGCTTTAGAGCGGCTAGAGCCGGTGTTAAAAGAAGCGGCTCCCGATTTGGTTTTGGTTCACGGCGACACGTCTACGGCGTTTATCGGCGCGCTGGCTGCCTATTATGCCAAAATCCCCGTGGGGCATGTAGAAGCAGGGCTTCGCACCTACGATATTTACTCTCCCTTCCCGGAGGAAATCAACCGCCGGCTGGTGGCGCCCATTGCCGCCTTGCATTTCTGCCCCACAGAAGAAAGCCGGGAAAACCTTACGAGGGAAAACATAACGAAAAACGTCTTTATCACCGGCAATACGGCCATTGACAACGTGCATCTTTTGGCCAGCGACCATTACACCTTCCGGGATGCGTATGTTTCTAAACTGGATTTTTCCAAGCGGATCATTTTCATGACGGCCCATCGCCGCGAAAACTATGGCCAGCCTATGGAAAACATTATGCACGCTGTAAGTGATTTGGTGGGAAAATATCCTGATGTGGAAGTTGTGTACCCCGTGCATTTAAGCCCTGTCGTCCGGGAAGTGGCAAACCGGATTTTAGGGGAAAAGCCCCGGGTGCACCTTATTGAACCGCTGGATTTTGATG